>NZ_BMOM01000006.1 GCF_014647075.1 Deinococcus aerophilus
CATGGAAGAAGGCCTGCGCTTCGCCATCCGCGAAGGTGGCCGCACCGTCGGCGCCGGCGTCGTTACCAAGGTCCTGGAGTAATAGCAATGGTTGCCCCGAAGATTCGCATCAAACTGCGTGGTTTCGACCACAAGGCGCTGGACCAGTCCGCGAGCAAGATCGTGGACACGGTCCGGCGCACCGGGGCGGACGTGAGCGGCCCAGTGCCGCTCCCTACCCGCATCCGCCGCTTCTGCGTGCTGCGCTCGCCCTTTGTGAACAAGGACAGCCGCGAGCACTTTGAGATCCGCACGCACAACCGCCTGGTGGACATCATGAACCCCACCAAGAAGACCATCGACAGCCTGATGACCCTCGATCTGCCCACCGGTGTGGACATCGAGATCAAGACGGTGGGAGGCCGCGCATGAAGGGCCTGCTCGGCACCAAGATCGGCATGACCCAGATCTGGAAGGGCGACCGCGCCGTTCCGGTGACGGTGGTGCTCGCCGGTCCCTGCCCGGTCGTGCAGCGCAAGACCGCGCTGAGCGACGGCTACGAGGCCGTGCAGATCGGTTTCTCGCCCAAGAGCGAGAAGCGCGTGAACCGCCCCGCCATGGGTCACTTCAAGAAGGCCGGGGTGTCTCCCGTGCGCTTCCTGCGCGAGTTCCGCGACTTCAATCCTGAAGGCGAGACCGTCAGCGTGGACATCTTCGCCGAAGGCGAGAAGATCGACGCGACCGGCACCAGCAAGGGCAAGGGCTTCCAGGGCGTTATGAAGCGCTGGAACTTCAAGGGCGGTCCGGCCAGCCACGGCTCCAAGAAGTGGCACCGCCGTCCCGGCTCCATCGGCCAGCGCAAGACGCCCGGCCGCGTGTACAAGGGCAAGCGCATGGCCGGCCACATGGGCATGGACCGCATCACCGTCCAGAACCTCGAAGTGGTTGAAGTGCGCGCCGACGAGAACCTGATCCTGGTCAAGGGTGCGATTCCCGGGGCCAACGGCGGTCTCGTGGTGTTGCGCCAGGCTGCCAAGGGAGGCAAATAAGCATGGCGCAGATCAACGTGATCGGTCAGAACGGCGGTCGTCAGATCAGCCTGGAACTGCCCGAACCCAACGCGGGCGTGCTGCACGAAGTGGTGACCTGGCAACTTGCCAACCGCCGCCGTGGCACCGCCAGCACCAAGACCCGCGCGCAGGTCAGCGCGTCGGGCAAGAAGATGTACAGCCAGAAGGGCACCGGTAACGCCCGTCACGGCGACCGCAGTGTTCCCACCTTCGTGGGCGGCGGCGTGGCCTTCGGGCCCAAGCCGCGCGGCTACGGCTACACCCTGCCCCGCAAGGTGCGTCAGCTGGGCCTGGCGATGGCCCTGGCCGACCGTCAGCAGGAAGGCAAGCTGCTCGCCGTGGACGGCTTTGGCCTCGACGGCAAGACCAAGGGCTTCGTGAGCTGGGCAGCCGACAACGGCATGAACGGTTCCGAGAGCGTCCTGGTCGTCACCGACGACGTGCAGACCCGCCAGGCGGCACGCAACGTGCCGTGGGCAACCGTGCTGCCCGTCGCTGGCCTGAACGCCTACGACATCCTGCGTCACGACCGACTGATCATTGACGCGGTGGCGCTGGAACCGGCCCAGGATGACGAACAGGCCGGGGGAGAAGTCGCATGAGCTACTACGACATCATTCACCAGCCGGTGATCAGCGAGAAGGCCTACGCAGGCATGGAACGCGGTGTCTACTCGTTCTGGGTCAGCCCCAAGGCGAGCAAGACCGAGATCAAGAGCGCCATCCAGCGCGCCTTCGGCGTCAGCGTGATCGGCATCAGCACCATGAACGTGCGCGGCAAGCAAAAGCGCGTGGGCCGCTTCATGGGCCAGCGCAATGACCGCAAGAAGGCCGTGGTTCGTCTCGCCGAAGGCCAGCGCATCGAGCAACTCGAAGGCCAGGCTTAAGGAGAGATCTGAACATGGCGATTAAAAAGTACCGTCCGTATACCCCGTCGCGCCGTCAGATGACGACCGCCGACTTCAGCGGCCTGACCAAGAAGCGTCCGGAAAAGGCGCTGACTACCGCGCTGCCCAAGTCCGGCGGACGCAACAACCGCGGCCGCATCACCAGCCGCTTTATCGGCGGCGGCCACAAGCGTCTGTACCGCATCATCGACTTCAAGCGCCGCGACAAGTCCGGTGTGGTCGCCAAGGTGGCGGCCATCGAGTACGATCCCAACCGCAGCGCCCGCATCGCCCTGCTGCACTACGCCGACGGCGAGAAGCGCTACATCCTGGCCCCCGAGGGCCTGCAGGTGGGTGCCACCGTCAATGCCGGTCCCGAAGCCGAGCCCAAGCTGGGCCACGCCCTGCCGCTGCGCTTCGTGCCGGTCGGCGCGGTGGTGCACAGCGTGGAACTCGTTCCCGGCAAGGGCGCGCAGCTGGCCCGCAGCGCCGGCACGAGCATTCAGGTGCAGGGCAAGGAAAGCGATTACGTGATCCTGCGCCTCCCCAGCGGCGAACTGCGCCGCGTGCACAGCGAGTGCTACGCGACCATCGGTACGGTCGGCAACGCCGAGCACAAGAACATCAACCTCGGTAAGGCCGGACGCAGCCGCTGGCTCGGCCGCAAGCCCCATCAGCGAGGCAGCGCCATGAACCCGGTGGATCACCCACACGGCGGTGGTGAAGGCCGTACCGGCGCAGGCCGCGTGCCCGTGTCTCCGTGGGGTCAGCCCAGCAAGGGCCTCAAGACCCGCAAGAAGCGCAAGATCTCGGACCGCTTCATCATCACCCGCCGCGGCGGGAAGTAAGGAGGGCGCTCTTTATGCCCCGTAGCCTGAAGAAAGGCCCGTTCGTGGACGATCACCTCCTGCAGAAGGTGGACACCCAGAACGACCGCAAAGATAAGCGCGTGATCAAGACCTGGTCGCGGCGCTCGACCATCGTGCCCGAGATGATCGGCCACACCATCGCCGTCCATAACGGCAAGCAGCACATTCCGGTCTTCGTCAACGAGCAGATGATCGGCCACAAGCTCGGTGAGTTCTCGCCCACCCGAAGCTACCGTGGTCACGGCTCGGAGAAGAGCGCCAAGGGGAGCAAGAAGAAATGACCGCTCCTGAACAGACCCAGTTCCGCAACAAGAAGCAGCGCAAGCAGCAGGTCAAACTGCGCCGTCCCGGCTACGCGCTGGCCAAGTACGTGCGCATCAGCCCCCGCAAGGTGCGTCTGGTCGTGGACGTGATTCGTGGCAAGAGCGTCAGCGACGCCGAAGCCCTGCTGCGTTTCATTCCCCGTGCGGCCTCCGAGCCGGTCGCCAAGGTGCTGAACAGCGCCAAGCACAACGCGCTGCACAACGACGACATGCTAGAAGACCGTCTGGTGATCACGGCAGCCTACGTGGACGCCGGCCCCACCCTCAAGCGCCTGATTCCCCGCGCACGCGGCAGCGCCAACATCATCAAGAAGCGCACCAGCCACATCACCATCATCGTGGGCGAGCGCGAGAGCAAGGGGCGTAAATAATGGGCAATAAAATCAACCCGAACGGCTTCCGCCTGGGCATTACCCGGGGCTGGAACAGCCGCTGGTACGCCGGCAAGAAGCAGTACGCCGGCCTGCTCAAGGAAGACGAGAAGATCCGCAACCTGATTGACAAGAAGCTGTCTGCCGCCGGCATTGCCCGCGTGGAGATCGAGCGCGCTGGTCAGCAGGTCAACGTGATCATCTCGGCCGCTAAGCCGGGCATCGTGATCGGGAAGGGCGGCGACAGCATCAAGCAGCTGCGCGGCGACATCGAGCGTGTGGTGTCGGCGGGTACGGTGGCCGTGAACGTCGCCGAGATCCCCAACCCCAACATCAGCGCCCCGCTGGTCGCCCTGCGCATCGCCGAGCAGATCGAGCGCCGCTTCGCGTTCCGCCGCGCCATGAAGCAGGCCGCGCAGCGCGTGATGGAATCGGGCGCCCGTGGCGTCAAGATCATCCTGTCCGGCCGTCTGGGCGGAGCCGAGCAGGCCCGCACCGAGAAGGTCCTTGAAGGCCGCGTGCCGCTGCACACCCTGCGCGCCGACATCGACTACGGCACCGCGCTGGCCCGCACCACCTACGGCATCCTGGGCATCAAGGTCCTGGTGTTCAACGGTGAAGTGATCGGGGGCAAGACCGAGACCATGGCCCGCCCGCCGCGCCGCGACGACCGCCGCCGTGAAGACGGGGATCGTCCCAACCGCCGCCGTCCCGCCGCAGGGCGCCGTCGCCCTGGAGGTGAATGATGCTTCTTCCGAAGCGTACCAAGTACCGCAAGCAGCACCGCGGCCGGATGACCGGTGACGCCAAGGGCGGCGATTATGTCGCGTTTGGTGACTACGGCCTGGTGGCCATGGAACCCGCGTGGATCCGCAGCAACCAGATCGAGGCGTGCCGCATCGTGATGAGCCGCCACTTCCGCCGCGGCGGCAAGATCTACATTCGTATTTTCCCCGACAAGCCCGTGACCAAGAAGCCCGCCGAAACCCGAATGGGTAAGGGGAAGGGTGCCGTGGAGTTCTGGGTGAGCGTCGTGAAGCCGGGCCGCGTGATGTTCGAGGTCTCCGGCGTGACCGAGGTCCAGGCCAAGGAAGCCTTCCGCCTGGCCGGTCACAAGCTGCCCATCCAGACCAAGATGGTCAAGCGCGAGGTCTACGATGAAGCCCAGTGAAATGCGTGAGCTGAAGGCCGAGGATTTCCAGACGGAAATCGAGGCCCGCAAGAAGGAACTGATGGAACTGCGGTTCCAGGCGGCCATGGGCAACCTGGCCCAGCCGCACCGCGTCCGCCAGCTCCGCCGTGAAGTCGCCCAGCTGAACACCATCCGTGGTGAGCAGGGCCGCACTGCCCAGAGCGGGCAGGGAGAGCAGGCATGAAGAAGACCTTTACGGGCGTCGTTGTGAGCGACAAGGCCGACAAGACGGTCAGCGTCAAGGTCGAGCGCCGTTTCGCCCACCCCCTGTACGGCAAGGTCGTCACGCGCAGCCACAAGTACGCCGCGCACGACGAGAACAACGAGTACAAGCTGGGCGACCAGGTGGAGATCATCGCCGTGCGTCCCATCTCGAAGACCAAGACCTGGAAGG
This sequence comes from Deinococcus aerophilus, assembly GCF_014647075.1. Taxonomy (NCBI): domain Bacteria; kingdom Thermotogati; phylum Deinococcota; class Deinococci; order Deinococcales; family Deinococcaceae; genus Deinococcus; species Deinococcus aerophilus. The sequence continues at coordinate 5,085 of NZ_BMOM01000006.1, forward strand.
TCACGCGCCTGATCGATCGCCCCCGCGGCATCGAGACCACGGCCGTAGAGACCGAACTGGCCGGGGGTGAGGCATGATTCTTCCGCAGTCCCGCCTCGACGTGGCCGACAACAGCGGCGCGCGCGAGATCATGTGCATCCGCGTGCTCAACAGCGGCATCGGCGGCAAGGGCCTGACGACCGGGGGCGGCGGCAACAAGCGCTACGCCCACGTGGGAGACATCATCGTCGCCAGCGTCAAGGACGCCGCGCCCCGCGGCACCGTCAAGTCCGGCGACGTGGTCAAGGCCGTGGTCGTGCGCACCGCACACGCCATCAAGCGTGCCGACGGCAGCACCATCCGCTTTGACAAGAACGCCGCCGTCATCATCAACAACCAGGGCGAACCGCGCGGCACGCGCGTCTTCGGACCGGTGGCCCGCGAACTGCGCGACCGCCGCTTCATGAAGATCGTTTCCCTGGCCCCGGAGGTGCTGTAATGCCCCGTCCCAGCGCCGGAAGCCACCACAACGACAAGCTGCACGTCAAGAAGGGTGACAACGTCATCGTTCTGAGCGGCAAGCACAAGGGCCAGACCGGTAAAGTGCTGCTCGCTCTGCCGCGCGACCAGAAGGTCGTTGTGGAAGGCGTCAACATGGTCACCAAGAACGTCAAGCCCAGCGCCAGCAACCCCAGCGGCGGCCAGGAACAGCGCGAGCTGGCCCTGCACGCCAGCAAGGTCGCCGTGGTCGATCCCGAGACCGGCAAGGCCACCCGCATCCGCAAGGCGATCGTGGACGGCAAGAAGGTCCGCGTTGCCGTGGCGAGCGGCAAGAACATCGACTGATTTCAGGGTCACGCCCCGCGCGTGACCTGGGCGACCCGTCCGCCCGAAAGGTAGGCACATGCAACAGCTCAAGCAGAAGTACAACGAAACGGTCAAGGCCGCGATGATGCAGCAGTTCGGCTACTCCTCCGTGATGGCCGTGCCCCGCATCGAGAAGATCGTGATCAACGAGGGTCTGGGCAGCAGCAAGGAAGACAGCAAGGCCATCGATAAGGCCGCCAAGGAACTGGGCCTGATCACCCTGCAAAAGCCCATCGTGACCAAGGCGAAGAAGAGCATCAGCAACTTCAAGCTGCGTCAGGGCATGCCGGTGGGCATCAAGGTCACGCTGCGCGGCGAGCGCATGTACGTGTTCCTGGAAAAGCTGATCAACATCGGCCTGCCCCGCATCCGCGATTTCCGCGGCATCAACCCCAACGCTTTTGACGGCCGGGGCAACTACAACCTCGGAATCAAAGAGCAGCTGATCTTCCCGGAAATCACCTATGATATGGTGGACAAGGTGCGCGGTATGGACATCACCATCGTGACCTCCGCGAAGACCGACGAAGAAGCCCGTGCGCTGCTCCAGGCGATGGGCCTGCCCTTCCGCAAGTAAGTGCAGGGCTAAAGGAACTTATGGCGAATACCTCGAAAGTTGTGAAGGCTGCGCGCGGCCATAAATTTGCCGTGCAGAACTACAGCCGCTGCTCCCGCTGTGGCCGCGCCCGTGGCTACTACCGCTTTTTCGGCATGTGCCGCATCTGCATCCGCGAGATGGCACATAAGGGCGAATTGCCCGGCGTGAAAAAGAGCAGCTGGTAAACCCTCTTGCGCCCTGTGGGACCGTGTCCCCGGGCGATCCTTTCCGCCCCCTCGGCCGGATACGAACCGACTCGCTTTTGAGTGGTGATCGTCCGGTGTGTGGATCAAGACCCAACAGAAGAAGCGTTCGTGGCCTTTTTGTCTGCTTGTGTGGACCGCCGCGAAACCACATTCCGAATGGGGAGAACCGTGCCCGCCACCAGACAGGTGGTGCGGCGCAGCTACCGGGGCCTCTGCGCCTTGCCGCCTCAGCGACGAACATCGGTGAGTCGCGGCGTATGCCCCCGGAGGAACCATGCTGAGTGATCCCATCGCTGACATGCTCACGCGTATTCGCAACGCGACGCGCACATTCAAGGAGACCGTGGATATCCCGGCTTCCAAGTTCAAAGAAGAACTGGCCAAGCTGCTGGTCAAGGAAGGCTACGTGGCCTCCTACGAGCGTCTGGTTCCCGAGGGCCAGAAGTTCGACGTGCTGCGCGTGACCCTGAAATACGGTCAGAAGCGCGAGCAGGTCATCAAGCACATCGAGCGCGTGTCCCGTCCGGGCCGCCGCGCTTACGTCAGCGCCGAGAACCTGCCCCGCATTCAGCGCGGCCTGGGCCTGGCCGTCGTCTCGACCTCCAAGGGCCTGCTGCCAGACCGCGAAGCCCGCAAGGAAGGCGTGGGCGGCGAAGTCATCTGCGTTCTGTGGTAATCCGCTGATCGAAGTATCTCAACCTGACCTCAGGGCCACTGCGGCTGCTGACTTAAGGACTGAAGGAGGACACTATGTCCCGAATTGGTAGACAACCCATCGCCGTGCCCAGCGGCGTGACCCTGAGCGCCAGCGCTGGCGTGTTCAAGGTCAAGGGGCCCAAAGGCGAACTCACCGTTCCCTACAACCCCGAACTGACCATCAAGCACGACGGCGACCAGCTGCTCGTGGAGCGTCCCAGCGATCAGCAGCGTCACCGCGCCCTGCACGGCCTGACCCGCACGCTGGTCTCCAACGCCGTCAAGGGCGTCAGCGACGGCTTCACCATCAACCTGGAGCTGCGTGGCGTGGGTTACCGTGCCAAGCTGAACGGCAAGGCGCTGGAACTGACCATCGGTTACAGCCACCCGGTCGTGATTGATCCGCCCGCCGGCGTGTCCTTCGCCGTGCCTGAACCCACCAAGATCGACGTCAGCGGCATTGATAAGCAGCTCGTCGGCCAGGTGGCCGCCAACGTCCGCAAGGTCCGCAAGCCCGACGCCTACCACGGCAAGGGTGTGCGCTTTGCCGGTGAGAAGATCGCCCTGAAGGCCGGTAAGGCCGGAGCCACGGGCGGGAAAGGGAAGAAATAATGGCCGCCTCGAATGCCAATGTCGTGCGCCGCAAGCTGCGCGCCCGCCGCAAGGTGCGCGTCGCCGCTGGCGAGCGTCCGCGCCTGAGCGTGTTCCGCTCCAGCAAGCACATCTACGCCCAGATCATCGACGACGCCAGCGGCACCACCCTGGCTGCGGCCAGCAGCGCCGCCTTGAAGACGGGCACCAAGTCTGAAACCGCCGCTGCAGTGGGCAAGGCCCTGGCCGAAGCCGCTGCCAGCAAGGGTGTGACCCAGGTGGTCTTCGACCGTGGTCAGTACCGTTATCACGGACGCGTCAAAGCGCTCGCAGACGCGGCGCGGGAGGGTGGCCTTGACTTTTAATCGCAGAAATGACCGCAACGCGGAGCGTGAGAGCAGCGAATTCGAAGAAAAGATGCTGTTCGTCAACCGCACCTCCAAGACCTACCAGGGCGGACGCCGTTTCCGTTTCGCCGCGCTTGTGATCCTGGGTGACCGCAACGGTCGCGTGGGCATGGGCATCGGCAAGGCCAAGGAAGTGCCGGTGGCCATCGAGAAGGCCAAGAGCATTGCCCGCAAGAACATGATCTCGGTGCCCGTGGAAAACGGCACCATTCCGCACGACATCGTGGGCATCAACAGCACCAGCCGCGTGCTGCTCAAGCCTGCGGGTCCCGGTACCGGCGTGATTGCCGGCACCGTGCCGCGCTCGATCGCCGAACTGGCCGGCATCACCAACATGCTGTCCAAGGAACTCGGCAGCCGCAACAAGGTCAACGTGGCCTACGCGGTGTTCGACGGCCTGAAGAACCTGCGGACTGCCAAGCAGGTCCGCGCTCTGCGCGGCACCGAAGTGCAGGCCCGCACGGCCCAGCCCGTCACCACGACCCCCGCGGCCCAGTCGGCCACCACCGAAGCTGGCGCGGCGGAGGCGGGAGGTAGCCTGTGACCACCAAAGCCATCAAGATCACCCTCAAGCGCAGCATCATCGGCCGTCCGCAGAACCAAGTGGACACCGTCAAGGCGCTGGGACTTCGCAAAATCGGCGACAGCCGTGAGGTCAGCGACTCGCCCGCCGTGCGCGGGATGGTCCGGACCGTTCAGCACCTGCTGGAGGTGGAAGCGTGAAACTTCACGACCTGAAGCCCGCCGAGGGCAGCCGCAAGAACAGGAAGCGCGTCGGGCGTGGCCCCGGCGGCACCGACAAGACCGCCGGCCGTGGCCACAAGGGCCAGAAGTCGCGCAGTGGCGCGGGCAAGGGTCCCTTCTTTGAAGGTGGCCGCAGCACCCTGATCAGCCGCCTGCCCAAGCGCGGGTTCAACAATGTGGGTACGACCTACGAGATCGTCAAGCTGTCGCAGCTCGACGCCGCTCAGGGCGAGACCTTCGACCGCACCGCGCTGGAACTCGCGGGCTTGGTGCGCCGCAAGAACCGTCCGGTCAAACTGCTGGCCAGCGGTGAGCTGACGCGCGCCGTGACGGTGCACGTCGACGCCGCCAGCGAAGCCGCCATCAAAGCGGTGGAAGCCGCGGGCGGCAGCGTCGTGCTGCCTCAGACCCAGACCACCGAAGCCCAGAAGGCCGAGTAACATGCTGCGCGCCTTCCGCGACGCGTTCCGGATTCCGGATCTTCAGCGGAAGATTGTCTTCACCCTGCTGCTCCTCGCCGTGTATCGCCTGGGGAGCGCCATCCCCACCCCAGGCGTCAACAGCGCCGCCCTGAGTCAAGCGAACTCGGGCGGCCTGTTCGGCTTGATCAGCATGATCTCGGGGGGCAATCTCTCGCAGTTCTCGATCTTCGCGCTGGGCGTGCTGCCGTACATCACGGCCAGCATCGTGATTCAGCTGATGACCACCACCATCCCTGCTCTGGAAAAATTGAGCAAGGAGGGTGAGGAAGGCCGCAAGAAGATCAATCAGTTCACCCGCTACGCCGCTGTTGGATTGGGGGCGGTGCAGGCGCTGTTCTTCTCGCTGTTTATTACCAGCAACCCGGCCTACATCGCGGTGGGCTGGACGCCAGGATTGTTCACGATTCTGGTGATGGTGCTGACCCAGGTGGCGGGCATCGCCTTTACCATGTGGATCGGCGAGCGCATCACCGAGGTGGGCGTGGGCAACGGGATCTCGCTAATCATCACGGCGGGCATCATCGCCGCGTACCCGCGTGAGATCTCGGCGACCGCGCAGCTGTTCAGCACCGATCAGGTGCAGCTGCTCTCGTTGCTCGCATTCATTGCGATCATCCTGATCACCATCGCCGGCATTGTGTACGTGTATCAGGGCGAACGGCGGGTGCCGGTCACCTACGCCCGTGCACGCGGCGGCGCACCGACCGGAGCGACGGCCCGTGCGGGCGGCGGCGGAGCAGGACAGGCCACCTGGCTGCCCATCAAGGTCAACCAGGCCGGCGTGATTCCGGTGATCTTCGCCAGCGCCATGTTGATCATTCCCAACCTGATCGCCAGCGCCACGGCGACCCGTGCGCCGGGCGTGAATGCCTGGATCAGCTCCAACCTGGTGTTCGGGCAGCCGCTGTACATTGCGCTGGAAGCCGCGCTGATCTTCGGTTTCACGTACCTGTACAACAGCGTGCAGTTCGACCCCAAGCGCATTGCCGAGCAGCTGCGCGAGGCGGGCGGCTTCATTCCCGGCGTGCGGCCTGGTAACCCCACCGCCGATTACCTGGGCAGCATCAGCGGCCGCCTGAGCCTGTGGGGCGCGATCTTCCTGGTCGTGCTGACCATCATTCCGCAGATCGTGCAGCGCATCACCGGCATCACCACCTTCCAGTTTTCCGGCACCGGTCTGCTGATCATCGTGGGGGTGGCGCTCGAGACCCTCAAACAGCTCGAAGCGCAGCTCACCGTACGCCGCTACGACGGCTTTATCAGCAAGGGCCGCATTCGCGGACGCCTGAACAACTGAGCGCCGTTACCGGCCTGGAAACCGCCTGCCTGCTCTGGGGGCGGTTTCTGCGTTGGATGCCCGGACCCGCAGGTGGGCTGGGCAGGGTGGGGCAAGAGACGCTCCCAGACATTAAGCTGGGGGCCAGAAACGGAGGAAACAGTGACTCAACCGAAAAACAAAGTCGTCATCTTCCTGGGTCCGCCCGGAGCCGGCAAGGGCACGCAGGCCGAGCGGCTGGCCCGTGAGCAGGATCTCGTCAAGATCAGCACCGGGGACATCCTGCGCGACCACGTGGAGCGCGGCACGCCGCTGGGCCAGCAGGTGGCGCCCCTGCTCAACGCGGGCAAGCTGGTGCCCGACCAGATCCTGATGGCCCTGATCCGCGACCGTCTGGCCGACATGGAACACGTGCGCGTGATCTTCGACGGCTTTCCGCGCACCGAGGCGCAGGCGCAGGAACTGGACATGCTGCTGGAAGAACTGGGCGCGCCGGTCAATGCGGTGCCGCTGCTGGAAGTGCCCACCGAACTGCTGATTGAGCGCATCGTGGAGCGCGGACGGCAGGCGGCCCAGAGTGGGGGTTCGGTCCGCAGCGACGACACCGAGGAAGTGGCCCGCCACCGCCAGGAGGTGTACCGCGAGCAGACCCAGCCGCTGATCGATTACTACAGCGCGCGCGGCCATCTGGCGCATGTGGACGGCGTGGGCACCCAGGATGAGGTGTTTGCCCGCATCCTGGCCTCGATGACCCAGCGCAAGTAAGCACGCAGCACCAACATCATCAACATACGGGGGAGGGCGGGCCACTGCGGCCTGATCCTCCCCTTCACATGGCGCTGCGGGATCCGCCTGAAGGGGCGATGGAGATGGGCCGTGATGTTTTGCGCGTCCGTGCGGCACAATAGGTCGCATGACTGATTCCAGACATTCGCGTCCCGATGCCCGACTGGTGCGCCTGCACGCCGAACGCGGCGATCCGCACGCCCGACTCGCGGGGGCGCTCGCGGCGCTGGAAGGAGCGGAGTGGGGGCTGCTGCTGCCCGGCGAGGCGGCGTTGGCCCGGCAACTGGCCGCCATGCTGGGTCAGGGCACGCTGCGGGTGGATTCCCGCCTGCGCCTGAACCGCGACCTGCTGGCGGTGGCCGGCCTCGCCGCCGCGCCGCTGGACGGCGACTGGCGCGGAGCGCGCGGAGTGTGGCTGCTGGAACCCGAGGCCGCCGACCTGGAGCGAGCCCGCCGCGCCGGGGTGCGCGTGATCGCCGACGCCACCCTGGCACCGGGGGGAGGCTGGCTGCAGGCGGGGGCAGACCTGATCGTGTACCGCGACGGGGCAACTCTGACCGGGCACGGCGATGTGCCGCTGGCCGTGCTGTTTGGTGCGGGGCAAACTCCTGACCCGGTGACCAGTCCGCCCAGTGAGCTGAGCGTGGCGCTGGCCCTGCGTGACGTGGCCACCCTGCCGCTGCGGCTGGCCCGCGCCGCCCGCACCGTGGCGGCCCTGACCGACCGCCTGGGCGGGGCGGCCCAGCCGGCCGGACCCACCGCGCTGTTGCTCGCCCCCGACGCCGCACCCGATACCGATCAGCCGCTGGGCGGGGTCCTCGCGGCCACCCGCAGTGTGCCTGCCGGAGTGCTGCTGACGCCGGGCCTGGAAGAGCCGGACGCGGCCCTGGCCCTGCTGGAGCGCATGGCGCACGGCGCGGTGAGCGACGGCCCAAGCCAAGGAGACGCAGGCGAAGGAGACGCTCGCAAGGAGGACCACACCCCGGCCCAGGGCGCACCAGAGACGCCCCGCCGTGAGCACGGGGAGCCCCGTTCTGGCCGCCGGGACGACCGCCGGGACCGCGGTGGGCGGCGCGACTCCAGGCCGGACGGACGGCGCGGCGACTTCCGCCGTGAGGACCAGCCCGACCAGACCGATCGGCCCAGCGAGCCCGACGCCCCTGCCCGTCCGGCTCCTGAACGGTTCGTGTTCGAGTCCTCCCCGGACGCCAGCGCCGCGCCGGAGCAGCCGGCAGAGGCCGAGTCGATGGTGCCCAGCTCCGCCGAGGAGATCTGGGAGCCAGAGATCGTCTACAGCGACCTGAGCCACCCGCCGGTGCGGCTGCCCACCCCGATCAGCTCCGGTCCGGATTCCAGCACCCTGGAGGCGGGCGTGCCGGACGTGCGCCATCAGGCCGACCACAGCCCCGGCGAAGAGCCTGACGCCCCCAGAGAAAAGGAGGAGGGCCGCAGGGGGCGGGCGCAGCGCACAGGGCAACGCGCAGAGCAGCGCACAGAACCGACCTACGACGCTGCTCCGGCAGACGAAACCCCGGTGGTGCTGCCTCCCGACCTGCCCGCCGCCCGCGAAGACCCCGCCACCGACCTGACCGACGAACAGGCTGCCGTTTACGCGCGCCTGCGCGAGTGGCGCAACGCCGAGGCCAAGCGCCAGGAAATCAGCCGCTTTATCGTGGCGAGCAATGCCACCCTGGCCGAGATCGCCCGCCGCGTGCCGTACACGGAGGCGGACCTGAAGGCGGTCAAGGGCATGGGGCCCGAGCGGCTGCGCAAGTACGGCGAAAAGATTCTGGAAGTGGTGCGGGGGTAAGGACAGGCGGGCAGGAGCGCCGGCGTTCCGTTCCGGGCTAGCGCCCGCCGCGCACCGCAGTTTCCTGCGGCGCCGGCTCCGGGCCGTAGCGGCCCTCTTCCGGCAGCGCCGCCCCGTCATGCACGGTTTGGGCGAGGCGGGCGGCCTGCGGGAAGTCCACGGCGGCGTACCAGCCCTCCTCCAGCCCCGCCGCCGTCTGGCGGTACACGCACACGCTGGGGCCGAAGCTGCATGAACCCAGGCAGCCGCTTTCGGTCAGGCGCACGCTGCCGCCGGTCTTGTAGTAGGCCAGCGAGGCGCGTTCCAGATGGTTCCAGAGGGCTTTGTACAGCAGCGCCGAGCCGCGGGCCTGACAGTTCGGGCCCTGACAGACAAGCAGGTGGCCGGAGGTCTTGAAGTATCTGGGAGGCATTGCCCTCAATCCTCGGGGATAACGAGCAGCCGGTCTGCATCGCGGACCACCCTGACGCGCACGCCGTAGGCCGCAAGCAGGTTCTGGGGCGTCAGAACCTCGTGTGGAGCTCCGGCGGCGAGCACCTTCCCCTGGTGCAGCAGCAGCAGCGTGTCGGCCCGGGAGGCCAGATTCAGGTCGTGCAGCACCGCCACCACCCCCAGCCCGCCGGCGACCTCGCAGCGCAGGTAGCGCATCACCTCCAGCGCGTAGGCCAGGTCCAGGTGGTTGGTGGGTTCGTCCAGCAGCAAGAAGCGCGGCTCACCGGCCAGTGCACGGGCCAGGGCGACCCGCTGCCGCTCGCCGCCCGAGAGTTCCGAAACCCGGCGTGCCTCGAAGCGGCGGGTGTCGGTGCGGGCCAGGGCGCTGTCCACCGCCGCCTCATCGGCCGCAGTCCACGGCCGGCCGGGCAGCAGCCCGAACCGCCAGTCGCCCGCGCCGCGTCCCAGAGCGACCACGTCCCGCACCCGGGTGTCTCCGGGCAGCTCCTCGCTCTGGGCCAGGTACGCCAGCGCCCGCGACCGTTCGGGGCGGCTCCAGTGGGCCAGCGGCCGCCCGAACAGGCGGACCTCGCCCGCTTCCGGCCTGTTCAGGCCCAGCAGCGCGCGCAGCAATGTACTTTTGCCCGCACCGTTCGGCCCGATGACCGCCGAGAAGGAGCCTGCTTCGAAGCGGGCCTGCACACCCCGGATTGCCGGGAAGCTGCCGGCGTGAACGTGCAGGTTGGCGGCCTCCAGCGGGCCGGACCGGACCGGCGTGTCGGGTTGGAGATCCATCCCCCTCACGCCCCCCTCTCCCGCCGCAGCAGCCACAGGAAGAACGGGCCGCCGAGCAGCGTGGTCACGATGCCCACCTGCGACAGCGGCGTGGTGCGCGCGAGCAGGTCGGCGAAGACGAGCAGCGAACCGCCAAGCAGCGCGGAGAGCGGCAGCAGGGTGCGGTGTCCCGCGCCGAAGGCCAGCCGGACCATGTGCGGCACGATCAACCCCACGAAGCCGATCACGCCCACATAGGCCACCGCGCCCGCCGTGGCGACGCTTGCGGCGAGCACCACGATCAGGCGCAGCCGCTCGACCGGCACGCCCAGCGAGCGGGCAGTCAGGTCCCCGAGCTGCAGGGTGTCCAGCGCGCGGGCAAGCAGCAGCAGGGCGCCGCAGCCCAGCGTGGCGTAGGGCAGCACCGTCAGCACATCGTGCCAGCCGCTGAAGCCCAGGTCCCCCAGGGTATACGCGAGCACCTGCCGCGCCCGGTCCTCGCCGCGCAGGATCAGGGCGGTCGTGGCGGCGCTCAGGACGCTGCCCACCACCACCCCGGCCAGGATCAGGCGGGTGGGCGGAAAACGCCGGCCCTCGCGGGCCAGGGCCAGGGTGATCGCCACCGCGGCCAGTGCCATGAGCAGCGCCGTGACCGGAATCAGCGCGCGCGGCCAGCCCGCCACGATGGCAACTGTGGCCCCCAGCGCCGAGCCGCTCGCCACCCCCAGCAGGTAGGGATCGGCCAGCGGGTTGCGGAATACGCCCTGAAAGGCCCCGCCGCACACCGACAGGCTCGCTCCTACGAGCACCCCCATCATCACGCGCGGCAGGCGGATCTGCCACACGATCACGTCGTTGCCGGCGAGTTCTGCGCCGGTCAGGGGCCGGCTCAGCCCACACCACAGCGCTCCCAGCACCTCACCCGGCGCGATGGTCACGCTGCCCAGTCCGGTCCCGAGCACCACGGCGAGCAGCAGCAGGGCGACCAGCAGCGCGGTGCGCAGCGGGATCAGGGTGCGTGGTCCCCGCCGTGTGGCGCGCGCCGGACGCGGCCCGGGGTCCGCCCTGTTCTTCCACCCATCACCCACCACGACCCACCCTCCTTACTTGAACAGTTCCGGATGGACGATCTTCGCGAGTCCTAGCAGCGCCTGCGGCAGCCGGGGGCCAGGACGCGACAGAAGCTGGCCCAGATCGCCGGGCAGGTCCAGGGTCTGACCGGACTTGACGGCGGCCAGCGTGCTCCAGCCGGGGCGGGCGGCGGCGGTCTTGCGGTCCACGCCCAGAATCAGCTGCGGATTGGCCTTCACGATGAACTCGGGGTCCACCTTGGGAAAGTCGCCCATACTCGCGGGGATGATGTTGCGCGCCCCTGCCTTGGTGAGCAGCACCCCCATGAACGAGTTGGGGCCGACGCTGTACGGCGTGGGATCGATTTCCAGGTAGGCGGTGGGTTTGCGGACCGCGTTCTTGGTCAGGATCTCCACCCGCGCAATGTCGCGGCGCATCTGCGTGACCAAGTTCTTGGCCTGCGTCTCGCGGCCCACGATCCGGCCCAGCGTCAGCGTCTTGGTGAAGACCTCCTCGTAGGTCTCGGGATTCACGGCGATCACGGTGATGCCCGCCTGCGACAGCGGTCCTTCCAGCTTGCCGTACTTGCTGACCAGGACCAGATCGGGCCTGAGCGCCACGATGGCCTCGATCTTGGGATCGTACAGACCGCCCACCTTGGGCAGCTTGGTCACCTGCTGCGGGTAGTCGCTGTAGTCGTCCACGCCGACCAGTTTGCTGCAGGCTCCGATGGCGCACAGCGTCTCGGTGTCGCTGGGCAGCAGGCTCACGATGCGCTGCGGCTCGGCCCGCAACGTCACGGTCCGCCCCAGGTCGTCGGTGAGGGTCAGGGGATAGCTGGTGGCGCCCGCCGCCCCGGCCGCGGCCAGGGTCATCACAGAAATGGAAAGGGTCAGCAAAGCTTTCATGGTTGCTCCTCGCTGCCGCCCACGTATAGAAAAACCGCCCCGTTATCAGGGGCGGAAAGCAGAACCGTCCGGCACGTGTGGTTCGGTCACCCCGAACCCGGCCCGAGCGTTCCCTCCTTCCGCGAGAGGTCAGCCTCACGGTTCTGAAGTCTTCAGGACCGTGGACGGGGCAGGTGCTCGGACTTGCCCCTCCCCAGGAGCGGCTTACCGTTGCGCGACAGTGCCGGAATGTGCCCGTTTGCAGGGCAGTCACCGGCTTCCCCCACGCCCGTCACCGCCGAGTATAGGTCAGCGGAGCGCCCCGGAAGGTCACAGCCGGTCGCCCACCGGCTGGGCCAGCTCCAGCAGGCGCTCGCCCAGCTCGCCGGTAACCGCCTTGATGCCGCCCTGCGCCGAGATCGGTTCTCCGAAACGCACGATCCAGCGGTCCCCGTCGCGGCTGATGCCGGCGGGCAGAATCGGGGCACGTCCCCGGGCGGCGATCAGGGCCACACCGCCCTGCAGCGCCGCGCCGCCGCGCGTGCCCTGCGGAAAGATGCCCACCGTGCCGTTGCCCTTGAGGATCCGCACGGCCATGCGCACGGCGGCCAAATCGTTGCCGGTGCGGTCCACCGGAAAGCTGCCCCCGGCACTGATGATGTGCCCGATGACCGGCACGAACAGTTCCTTTTTGGCCATGAACTGCAGGAACCGGCCCGGCGGCAGCGCGCGTGCCACCAGAAAGGGATCCAGGTTCGAGCGGTGGTTGGAGGCGATCACCAGCGGGGTTCCGGGCGGGGGCACGTGCTCGCGCCCGTGGACTTCCAGATGCGCGCCGCTGAAGACCACCGGCAGATAGGTCACCGCCACCACTGCGCGGTACACCAGCGGATTGACGTGGGGAGGGGCGGGTTCCGGGCGTCGCCTGCCCTCCGGTGCGTGCGGAACCGCGCGACCGGGGACCGGGGCGGCGGTGCCTGTGGAATCGGACTGGGCGGCGTCGCTCATGAGGAGAAGAATACGCCCACCCCAAGCCGCGTGTCCGCAGACTTCCAGGGACGCGGGGCTTAGGCTGGCAGGCATGAACCTTGCAGTGATCGGCGCGGCGGGCGGTGTGGGCCGCCGGGTGGTGGCCCAGGCGACCAGAGCGGGATACGCGGTGCGCGGACTGGTGCGCCGCCAGGAGCAGGCCGACATGCTCGCGCTGTACGGCGCCGAGCCGGTCCTGGGCGACCTGAGTGCTGGGTGGGAGCCCGTGCTGAGCGGCGCGGACGCCGTGGTCTGGGCGGCGGGGGCGGGGGCAGGTGGAAATTTTCAGGCCATTGACGGCGACGCCCTGATTCAGCTGGTGCAGACCCTGGAGGAGCGCGGCCCGCGCCGACTGGTGGCGGTCAGCAGCGTGGGCGTGGACCGGCCCGAGCAGATGCCGCCCTTCTTGCAGGCGGTGCTGCGCGTCAAGGCGGAGTCGGACGGGCGGGTGCAGCGCAGCGCCCTGGACTGGACGGTGGTGCGTCCCGGCGGCCTGACCGATGACCCCGGCGCCGGGCAGGTCACGGTCGGGCGGTCGCTGCCCGGCGGCAGGACCACGCGCGACGACGTGGCCGCCGTGGTCCTGGCGTGCCTGCACCTGCCCTCCACCGTGGGCCGGACCTTCGAGGTGACCTCGGGCGGAAAGAGCATTTCCGAGGCGTTGCGCGAGCTGTAGGGTTATTCCTCCGGGTCGTCCGGGTCGGTGTCCCCGGTGCCGGCGTCTTCCACCGTCCGGGGCCCGTCGGCCCAGTCGCCGGCGAGCACGGCGCGCACCGCCTCAATGCGCTCGCGGCACTGTGCGTAGGCCTCGCGGGCCTCTTCCAGCAGCGGCAGCACGCGGTCGAGGTCCGCATCGCCGCTTTCCAGTTCAGCGGCGATGCGCGACAGCCGCGCGTAGGCCTCGCGGTAGGAGGGGGTCGGGGATTCGGTGCCCATACGCCGCCATGCTAGAGCATGGGCCCGTTCATACGGCACGCTCGGGCCCCGGCCCGCTACCCTGGCGCATGACCTCGCCTGCCTTCACGCACTTTGACCTGACGGTCCTGCCCGCCGGGGCGCGCTACAAGCTGCTTACCGCCACGGTGGTGCCGCGGCCCATCGCCTGGGTCTGCACGCTGGGTCCGGGCGGCGTCCCCAACCTGGCCCCGTACAGCTTCTTCGGACTGATGGGCTCGGACCCGCCGGTGGTGGCCTTTGCGCCCGGGGACCGTCCGAACGGTACTCCCAAGGACACCGCCCTGAACATTGCGGCGGGCGGCGAGTTCAGCGTGAATCTGGTCAGCGCTGATCTCGCCGCAGCTATGAATGCCACCGCCACCGAATTTCCGCACGGCATGGGCGAGCCGGTCACGCTGAACATCGCGCTGGAGGCGGGAAAAAAGATTGCGGTGCCGCGCGTGACCGCCAGCCCCGCCACGCTGGAGTGCCGTGAGGTACAGACCGTGGTGATTGGACATACCCGCGTCATCCTGGGCGAGGTGCTGGGCCTGAGCCTGCGCGCCGACGCCGTGCTGGATGCCGGGCGTCATCACCTGGACACAGCGGCGCTGGACCTGATCGGCCGCATGGGGGGCCGGGGCGGGTACACCCGGACCCGCGACGGATTTCAGGTGGACCGCGTGACCTATGCGGAGTGGCTGAAGCGTGAGGCGCAGCAGCCAGAAGCGCCGCACTCGGAAATACAGCGGCCGGAATTGTGACCCCTCAGCCGGTCAGCGGCGCTCCGCCCGCCCGGACGCGGTGGTTGTCGGCCCACAGATAACGCGCCGCCAGCGTGCGGTAGGGGGCCCAGCGGGCAGTGACGTCGGGAGCGGGCACGCCGGGGTACAGCCGCGCCAGCCCCTGGCGCAGGGCCAGGTCCCCGGAACTGAACACGTCGGGCCGGGCCAGGGCAAACATCAGGAACATCTCTGCGGTCCAGCGCCCGATGCCGGGCAGCGGCAGCAGCTCGTCCACGACGGCTTCATCCGGCAGGGCGGCCAGGTGAGCAAAATCCACCGTGCCGTCCTGGGCCGCCTCTGCAATGGCCTGCACGGTCCTCACCTTGGCCCACGACAGGCCCACCGCCCGCAGGTCCTCGCCGGGGGTGCGCAGCAGGGTTCCGGGCGTCAGGGGACCCAGCCGTTCCAGCAGCCGGGCGTGGATGCTCGCGGCGGCCTTCACGCTGAGCTGCTGTCCCCCCACCGAGCGGATCAGCGTGCCAAAGGGGTCGGAGGTCGGCGTCAGGACGGGCAGGTCGCCGTTGCGCGCGATCACCTCGCGCATCGTCGGGTCGTGCGAGAGGTGCGCGGCGGCGTCGGCGTGGTGGCTCAGGGGTGCGGTGAAGACGGTCATGCTCCCCATTGAAACGCATGGCTCGGGCAAGGGTCAGCCCGGGGTGAATGGACCGGGTGTGTGCGCAGTGAATGAAGAGGTCATCACAAACAGATCACAGACATCCCTCAGCATGACCGCATGAACCGAGTTCTGACCACTGCCCTCAGCCTGATCACCCTGGGCCTGCTGACCACAGCGCCCGCCCAGACCCAGATCGGCAACGTGACCCTGACCCCGGCCAAGGCGCCGGCGGTGAGCATGGCGGCCAGCTACGCCGGCGAGGATGTGCCGAGCGGCTGGAGCGAGATCAAGGGGCGCGTAACTGGACCCAACGGCAGTGCGCTGCGTCTGCCCGCCGGCAGCGAGGTCCGCGTGACGGTGCTGGACACCACGGCAGCCAGGATCCTGCTCGACGTGTCCTTCGGGACCACGCGGCTGAGCACGCCGTATCAGCTGGTGTACAACCCGGTGCGTCTGTCGGACACGCACGAGTACGTTGTCCGCGCCGAGATCGTGGACGCCCGCGGCAAGGTGCTGTACCGCAGCGCCGACGCGGCTCTGCCCAGCGCCCGCCGCGCCGCCCTGAACCTGGCGGTGCGGCCCCGCTGAGGACTTAAACCGGCCGCTCCCCCTGCGGCTGTGGCTCGGCGTCTCGCCCCCGGGCCACGTCGCGCACGCCGCGCCGCCCGAAGGCGTGGGCCAGATCGCGCTCCGACAGGCGCAGGGTGGTGGGCCGCCCGTGCGGGCAGGCCCAGGGGTGGTCGCAGGCCATCAGGGCATCCAGAACCGCCGCGCCGCGCGCGTGGTCAATCATGCCTGCCTTGAGTGCGGGGGCGCACGCCAGCCGCGCAAGCACCTCGCGGCGCGGGTCCGGGCCCTGGCCCAGCGCGGCCTCCACGATCTGTTCGTGCAGCCGGGGCACGCTCAGGGCGGCCAGCGCAGCGGGCAGGGTCCGCAGCCGGGCCAGTCCCGCGCCAAAGTCCTCCAGGATCAGCCCCCAGCCGTGCAGCTCGGCGGCACGCTCATGCAGGGCGGCAAGCTGTTCCGGGGTCAGGTGCAGCAGCTCCGGCTCGGGCAGCTCGGTGGGTGGAGCGTCCGTCAGCTCGCGGGTCAAGCGCTCGTACAGGGCGCGTTCGTGGGCGGCGTGGGCGTCCACCACCCACAGGTCCCCCTCGCCCTGAGCAAGCAGGTACAGCTCCTGATAGATGCCCACCAGCGTCAGCCGGGGAAACGAGTCGTGGGTGGGTGCCTGTGAGGGCAGGGTGGGCGCGCTCAGCGCGGGCGCGGCGCGGGCGAGCGGATGCTGGGCCAGGGCGGCGGCCACCGCCTCACGCACGCGGGCGGCCACGCCGGCCAGATCAGCCAGGGCAACCACCGATTTGGCCGGGTGGACATTGGGGTTGTGATCGCCGGGCGGCACGCTCAGGTCCAGCACGCACAGCGGGGCGCTGCCGCCCGGCAGCAACTCGGCGTAGCCCTCGATCACGGCCCGTTCCAGCTCAGGCGGCGCGAGGATGGGCCGGCCATTGACGCTGAAGTGCATGCGGTCGCGCCGGGCGCGGGTCAGCTCGGGGCGCGAGACCACGCCGCGCACGGTGACGTTGCCCTGGGCCTCGACCCGCAGCACCCGGTTGGCACTCAGCGGCCCGTAGACGCTCGCCACCGCGCCCCGGTGATCGGCGGGGGCGTGCGTGAGCCGCGGCTCACCGTCCACGGTCAGGCGCCAGTGCAGCCCCGGATGGTGCAGCACGTACCGTCCGAACAGGGCCGTGATCTCGCGCACCTCGGTGGTCGCCGGCGCCTGGGTGCGCAGGCGGGCGGGCAACCGGGCAAACAGATGGCGCACCGTCACGGTGGTGCCGGCCGGGGCGGAGGTGCGCGAGACCTGCACGTCCTCGCCATGCGCCTGCACCACGCACGCGCCCACCTGCGCGGCGGGGCGGGTGATCAGGTGCAGCTCCCCGGCCTGGGCCGCCGCCCACAGCGCCTCGCCCCGGAAGCCCAGGGTGGTGACATGCTCGACCGACGCCACTTCGAGTTCCAGCTTGCTCGTCGCGTGCCGAACGGCCGCCAGGGCCACACTGTCCGCAGCGATGCCGCCGCCATTGTCACGCACCCTGATGCCGTCCAGGCCGCCGCCCTCGACCTCCACCTCAATGCGGCTGGCTCCGGCATCCAGCGCGTTCTCCAGCAGTTCACGCACCACGTCCAGCGGCCGTGACACGACCTCGCCCGCCGCGATCAGGCGGGCCACCTGGGGGGGAAGAACGCGGATCATTCGGGCCAAGCGTAGCGCACGGGCTGCGGCGCAATTGAGGACCGCAACGCCATCGGGCAGGCCGTCCGCAGCGCCGCCTACGGCAGGATTTTGCCGGGATTGAGCAGGCCGCGGGGGTCCAGCAGCTGTTTCAGGCCGCGCATCAGGTCCAGCGTGTCGGCGTGCTCGCGGGCCAGATAGGCGCGCTTGTGCAGCCCGACGCCGTGTTCGCCGCTGCAGGTGCCGCCCCGGGCCAGCGTCTCGGTGATCATGGCGTCGTACACGGCCCGGATTTTTTCCCAGGTGGCCGTGTCGTCCGGCGGGGCGTGCAACAGCACATGAAAATTGCCGTCTCCTACGTGTCCCACGAGGCTGGCGTGCAGCCCCGCGCGGTCGGCCTCGCGCCGGGTGAAGTCCACCAGCGCGGGCAGGTGGTGCAGCGGCGCGCACAGGTCGGTGGTCAGGTTGACGTGGCCGGGGTGCAGCGCGGTCAGCGCGTAATACGCGTGGTGCCGGGCTTCCCACAGCCGGGCACGTTCCTCGGCGCTGTGGGCGGCGTGCAGGCCCTGCCCTCCAGCGTCTGTGACGAGTTCGCGGCACAGCTGCAGGGCCTCGTCCAGCGCCGTCCGGCTGGGCGACGCCAGCTCGATCCATAGTGTTGGGGCCTCGGGAAAGTCGGTGCCCTTGTGGACGTTGACGGCGTGGATCTGATGTTCGTCAATGAGTTCCAGGCGTTCTGGCTGCAGCGCCGCGCCCATGATGCCCACCGCACATTCGGCGGCGGCGCCCACACTCTCAAAATGGGCGCGCAGCACCACCAGATGGGCCGGCAGCGGCCATAGCTTCACCGTCAGCTCGGTGATCACGCCCAGGGTGCCCTCCGCACCGATGAACAGGTGTTTCAGGTCGTAGCCGGCGCTCGTCTTGCGGGCCTTGCTGCCCACCCGGATCACCTCGCCGCTGGCCAGGGCCACCCGCAGTTCCAGCACATTGTCCCGGGTGGTGCCGTAGCGCACGGCGGCCGTGCCGCTGGCATTGGTGGAGGCCATGCCGCCCAGACTGGCCTCCGCGCCGGGGTCCACCGGAAAGAACAGCCCGCGTGCGCGCAGTTGCCGGTTCAGTTCCGGGTAGGTCACGCCCGGCTGCACGGTGGCCTGGAAGCCGCCCGGCTGCACGTCCAGCACCGCGTTCATGCCGGAGACGTCCAGCGAGAGGCCGCCACGCACCGGGACCACCTGTCCTTCCAGGCTGCTGCCCACCGCGAAGGGCACCACCGGAAAACGGTATTCACCCGCCAGCCGCAGCGCGTCCACCACGTCCGCCTCGCTGAGCGCAAACAGAACCGCGTGGGGCAGGGCAGATTCCTGACGGCTCTCATCGCGTCCGTGGGCGTCCAGCACCGCCTGGGCCGTGCTCAGCTGTTCGCCAAAGCGGGCCTGCAGCGCGGCCAGGGCGGCGGGGGAGAGGGTATCGGGGCGCGGGAGTTGGGTCGTCATCGGTGCTCCTTCACGGCCGGGGCGGGGCTGGGAAGTGGCCGGGATGGAAAGTCGCCCCGGTCCACCTTACCCCTTGACCTCCGGTGTTCCCAGCAGATTGCGCTGCCAGCCGTGCAGCAATTCCAGCGCCTGCATGGGGGTCAGGCGGCCCAGGTCCAGGGCGGCGAGCTCGCGCACCAGCCGGCCGTGGTCGCTGCCGGTGTTCAGGGCGCTCAGCAACCGGGCGGCGCGGGCGGTCACGGGGGCGGGCAGACCGGCCAGCCGGGCCACTTCCACGCCATAGCTCTGGCGGGCCGCGCCGGGAATCACCTGATGGTAGAAGGTCAGGCCGCCGCGCCCGTCGTGGGCCTGGGCATCCTCCTCGGCGGCGACATGCAGGTTGATCAGGCCGGGGTACTCGCCCTCCAGCCGGGTCAGCTCGAAATAATGCGTGGCGAACAGCGTGTGGGCGCCGGTGCCGTGCAGATGCTCCAGCGCGGCCTGCGCGATGGCGAGGCCGTCCAGGGTGGAGGTGCCGCGCCCCACCTCATCCAGAATGACCAGGCTGCGGGCGGTCGCGCCGTGCAGGATGGCGGCGAGTTCGGACATCTCGACCATGAAGGTGCTGCGCCCCCCCGCGAGGTCGTCGCTGGCCCCGATGCGGGTGTGGATGGCGTCGTAGACCGGCAGGTCGGCGTGGTCGGCGGGCACGAAGGAGCCGATCTGGTGCAGCAGCGCACACAGCGCCACGGTGCGCAGGTAGGTGGATTTGCCCGCCATGTTCGGCCCCGTGAGCAGCAGCGTGGAGCGCGAGCGGTCCAGCACCGCGTCGTTGGGCACGAAGCGCCCGCCGGCGGCGCCCTCCACCACCGGATGCCGCGCCTGGATCAGTCGGGCTCCTCCCTCCACCGTCTGCGGACGGGTCCAGCTGCATTCCACGGCGAGTTCGGCCAGCGCCGAGAGTACGTCCAGCTCGGCCAGCGCGCCCGCCGCCTCGGACAGGGCTTCGGCGTGGGCGCTCAGGCCGTCGCGCAGTTCGGTAAAGACCTCCAGTTCCAGCCGTCCTGCCGCCGCCTCCAGCCGGGCGATCTCGCGCTCGCGCTCGCGCAGGTCGGGGCGGGTAAAGCGGGCACGGTCCTTGAGGGTGGCAATCTGGCGGTAGTCGGCGGGCACCTTGGAGAGGTGTGGTCCGGTGACCTCCAGAAAGTAGCCAAACACGTTGTTGAAGCCCACCTTCAGGTTGCCGATGCCGGTGCGGACCCGTTCGCTGGCTTCCAGCTCGGCGAGCCACGCCCGGTGGCCCACGGCCCCGCTTCTCAGCTCATCGAGTCCTGCGTGAAAGCCGTCGCGGATCAGTCCGCCGTCACCGGCGCGGATGGGTGGATCGTCGACCAGCGCGGCGCGGATGCGGGTCACGACCTCCGGCAGGCCGTCCAGGCGGGCGCGCACGCCGCCGAGCAGGCCGTCCAGTCCGCCGAGCAGCCGCACCGCCTCGGGCAGCAGTTCCAGCGTGCGGGCCAGCGAGGCCACCTCGCGTGGGGTGGCGCGCTTCACAGCGACCCGCGCCGAGAGGCGCTCGAGGTCATGGGCGCGGTACAGCAGCGCCCGCACCGCGCCGCGCAGGTCGGCGGCGCGGGTCAGGGTTTCCACGCTGTCCAGCCGGGCGCGGATGCTCAGCTCGTCGAGCAGCGGGGCGCGCAACCACGCCCGCAGCCGCCGCCGTCCGCCCGCCGTGCGGGTCTGGGCGAGGACGTCCATGAGGGTCACGCCGCCCGGAGCCTGCGCCACAAACAGTTCCAGCGCCCGCACCGCCGCCTCGGGCAGGCGCATGTGCGCGCCCGGTTCGAAGCGTACGGCGCGGCGCACCATGTCCAGCCGCCCCTGTTGCGTGACCCGTGCGTAGCCCAATACGGCCCCGCAGGCCCGGACCAGGGCTGCCGAGTTCAGGTGGGGCGGCAGCTCGCCCAGCACGGCACGCAGTTCCTCCCCGCAGCCCGCCTCGTCAAAGTTGGCGGGCGAGAGCATCACCGGAAAGCGGGTCTGGAAATCCGAGAGCAGCGCGGCGTTGCCCGAAAGCTCGGGGGCCAGCAGCACCTCGCGCGCCCGCCAGCGCGCCAGTTCGTCGTACAGCGCCGAGCGGGTGTGGAACGCGGCGCAGCGGAACTCGCCGGTGCTCACGTCGAGCAGCGACAGCGCGTAACCGTCGCCGGTGGCGACCGCCGCCAGATAGTTCTCGTCGGGGCTGAGGTGCCGCTCCTCGGTGACAGTGCCGGGGGTCAGCAGTTGCGTGACCTTGCGCTCGACCAGACCGCTGCCCGGTTCCTCCATCTGGTCGGCCACGGCCACGCACACGCCCGCCGCGAGCAGCCGCTCGACGTTGCTGTCCAGCGTGCGCAGCGGAATCCCGGCCATCGGGGTGCTGAAGTCCCGGCTGCTCTTGTGCGTCAGGGCAATGCGCAGCAGCCGCGCGGTGCGCTCGGCATCCTCACCAAACGTCTCGTAGAAGTCACCCACCTGAAACAGCAGGATGGCGTGTGGCAACTGCGCCGCCACCTCATCGCGCATCTGCACATACTGCTCGAGCATCGGCGGCAGCGCCCCGTGGCCCGTTCCCTTCAATACACTCTGCGCGGCCCGCATATGGGCGCAGGATACCGGTCAGGACGGTTCCTCAACCGCAGCGGGGGCACGGTCGGTGCCCAGGCCGCTCTGGATGTCTCAGCCGTCTAGATGTCGCAGCCGAAGGCGCGCAGCAGATCGAGTTCGGTGATGACGGGGGCCCGGGGAGTGGCCGGCCCACGGGGCACTGTCTCGGCGGGTGCGGACTGGTGGGCACCCGAGTAGGTGCGGGCGGCCGGACCTTCTGTCATGTAGACCGGGCGCTGTGGCATATACGCAGGCGTAGACCCGGTGGAGGCCATGACCGGGACGGCAACGCGCAGAGGTTGGGGGGCAAAGAGAAGATGTAGGCGACGGAGCAGTTCATCCATGTCGGAAACCTCACTGGCCTGACGTAACGCTGATGCCAGAAAAGTACCATCCCGCCGGCAGAACTCCATTTACTGTTCCCGGGGTTCGGTCTCACCTGGGGCCGCGGCGTTTACCATGCGTTCATGGCCTACGATCCGCGTATGGGATATGACCCCGACCGCCTGCTCAGCGACGGCGACGTCAGCATGCTCAAGCCCGAGGGCTGGTGGGGCGACGACGGGCAGCTGTTCCGCGAATTCACCTTTGACAGCTATCAGGCCGGGGTGGACTTTGCCGTGGCCGTGGCCGCGCTTGCCGAGAAGCGCGGGCATCATCCCGACATCCATATCTTTTACAAACGGGTGCGCCTCAACTTCTTCACGCACGACGCCGGGGGCATCACCGGAGCCGACATCGAGGGAGCGCGGGCCGTGAACGAACTGGCCGGGCGCGGGACGGCGGAGGGCGGGGAGGGTTGAAGCTCAGCATTCCCGACGCGGATGTCCTGTGGAGCGATCTGCCCGCCGAGCGGCGTCATGAGCGCGTGCTGACGGTGGAACCGGAGCATCTGGACGAGATGCACCACGTGAACAACACGGTGTATCTGGTGTGGTGCGAGCAGACGGCCCGCGCCCACGCTGGTCGCCTGGACATGGGGACCGACGCCCTGCGGACCCTGGGAGCCCTGCCGGTGGCCCGGCAGCACGTCATCACCTACCACCGCCCGGCGCTGCGCGGCGACCGGGTGCGCGTCCGCACGGCGCTCACGCTGCACGCGGGCCTGCGCAGCGTCCGGGCCTACGCCCTCGACCGCGTGAACGACGGGGACGCCCCGGAGGGGGTGCGCCTCGCCGAATGCCAGACCGAATGGATCTGGGTCGATCCGGTCAGCGGCCGGCCCAAACGTGCGCCCGCCGAGGTGGCCCGCCGCTTCGGCTTCGGCGGGGAGCGCTGAGGCTCAGGACACCGCCCTCCGCAAAGAAAACTCTGGCCCGTCTTCCACGAGAGCCCTGAATTGGAACCTGAATTGTTGTATCCATGACGGTTCAGGAACAGAATATTGGTATGAACCTGCGGACACTGGGAGACCTGTCCGTAGAAGGGGTAGCTTTCCGGAGGCAGAAGGTGCTCCTCCTGCTGGCCTACCTGTGTGTCGAGGGGCCGCAGCCGCGCCGCCGTCTGGCCCAGCTGTTCTGGCCCGAGGCCGCCAATCCCATGAACAGCCTCGCGCAGCATCTGGTGCACCTGCGGACGTTGCCGGGGGCCGTGCAGGAAAGTGGCACCCAGGTGGCGCCCGGCAACGTGAGCTGCGACGCCTGTGAGCTGAGAGACGTGGTTCGCGGTGGCCGGGCCCGCCGAGCCGCGCAGCTGTATGGCGGGCCGTTCCTGGAAACGCTGAGCATCCCGCTGGGCGCGGACCTGGAGGAATGGGTCTTTGAGACGCGGGAAGCGGTGGCCCTGGAGGTGCGCGGCGCCCTGCTGGAGCTGTCCAGAAATGCGGCGGCGCACGGCCGCACCGAGGAGGCCGGGCGGCTGGCCGCGCAGGCCCTGACGCTGAGGGGGGCGCCCCCCGCCGACGCGCTGGAACTGCCCCGGCTGTGGCATCTGCTTCGGCTGGCCGGCCATCCGCTCTCGGCGCAGGTGGAGCGCGAGGCACATGCCCTGGGGCTGTCGCTGGGCATGGCTCCGGACCTTGACGCCACCCCGTTCGTGGGGCGCGAGAAGGAACTGGGTCAGCTCTCGCGCCTGAGGGCCGGAACGCTGGCCTGGGTCAGCGGACCCGGCGGCATGGGCAAGTCGGCGCTGCTGCTCGCACTGGCGCGGGCCGGCGGCTGGACGGTGCTGCCGGCCCGCGCCGGCCATGCCTGCGGCACCCCGCAACTGCTGGTGCGGGGCCGCAGGTCCACCGACCCGGTCGCCCCGCTCTCCACTCTGCGGGACCCGGCCCTGCGGGTGGCCATTGACGACTGGGAAGGGCTGGACGAGGCGACCCGCGCCGCCCTGGCTCTGATGGTCCGGCAGCGGCCCGGCGCGACCATTGTGGTCGCTTCACGCCGCCATCCCCCCTTCGATGTGGACCTGCATCTGGGCCTGGGGCCCCTGCCCCCCGAGGTGCTCGCCGAGCGGCCGGGGCTGCACGCCCTGACCGACGGCCACCCCACTCTGGTCGGTGCGGTGCTCGGCGGGCAGCCGCTGGACGCCCGGCAGGGAGCGCGGGTCCGGGCGCTGCCTCCGCGCACCCGCGAGGCATTTTTGCTGCTCGCCCTGCAGGACGTTCCGGACCTGCGCGCCACCTGCCGGGCGCTGGCCATGAACGCCGCCGAGTTCGCCGCGACCCTGAGCACGCTGGTGACCGAGGGTCTGAGCCGCGAGACCGGGCACATCTACGCCGCCGCCGCCGCCCGCGAGCGGGTCGAATGTATTCATGTTCAGGCCCACCTGCTGCACCTCAAGCTGGCCCGCGCCTTGCCCCCGGCGGCGGCGTGGGCCCACTATGACCTCAGCCGCGACCTGTGGGAAGACGCCGACGAGGACCGGGCCGCCCACGCGGCGGCCCGGCGCGCCGCAGAGCTGCTGGACCGCGGCTATCCCGGTGACGCCACCGGGGTGCTGACCGGCTTTACCGACCGTCCCGAACTGGCCGTGCTCCATGCCTGGGCCCTGCTGGGGGTGGGCCGGCACGCCGAGGCGCTGCGCCGCCTGGACACGCTGAGCGGGAAGCAGCGTGCCGATCCGGCCGCCGTGGTCGCCCGCGCGACCGCGCTGGTTCGTCTGGGCCACCACGAGGAAGCCTCGCTGCTCGCGCGCGGCGTCGGGGGCAGCGGCCCGGAAGCGGCGCGGGCGGCGAGTGTCCTGGCCCACGCCGCCCACATCCGTGGGGCCTGGGACGAGGCCCGGCGCCACGCCCAGATTGCCGCCGACCTGTGGCAGCTGAGCGGCAACGAGCAGGAGCGGTTGGGCGAGCTGGTGCTGGTGGCAAGCATGCAGGTGCGCCTGGGCGCCGCGCCGGAGACGGCGTTCCGGGGGGTGTTGGACCGTTCCCTGGGTCTGCCGAGCGTCCGGGGCAGCGCCCTGCTGAATTACGCCCAGGCCCTGATGGATGTGGGGCAGGCCGAACAGGCCGACGCCGTGATGGGGGAGGCGATTGTAGAGCTGACCCGCGCCGGAGACCGGCTGGGACTGGCGTCGGCCCACCTCCTTGCGGGAGTGCGCCGGCAGATGCAGGGGGCCTTGCCCGCGGCGGCCGCGCTGTACCGTCAGGCCCTGAGCGAACTGACGGGAACGGGTGACATCCGGCAGATGGGTCTGGCCCTGAGCAATTTGAGCGAGATCGAGGGCGACCTGAGCGCTTTCGAGGACGCCCTGGAGATGCTCAGGAGAGCCGGTCAGCACGAACTGGTCGCCCAGATCCGGCGCAACGCCACCCTGACCCTTCCCTCCCCGGGCCGTTCACTGCGTTCCTGACCGGCCTGGACGGGGGGCAGCGCGGTGGGGAAAGCGCGCGGGGGCGGGGTCCGAGTGAACGAGGGGCATGAGGGCACGCTGGCCTGTCCGTAAAGCGGCCGGTGGGGTATGGAAACAAAACAACAGCCCCCGCCTCCAGATTGGAGGTGGGGGCTGTCCAGAGAGGAGCGCCGGACCTTAGACGCTGATTTCCGCGAACCTCGCGTTCTCCTGAATGAACAGTTTTCTGGGCGCGACCTCATTGCCCATCAGGTCCTCGAAGACCTCGTTGGCGACGATCAGGTCCTCGATGCCCACCCGCTTCATGGCGCGGGTCTCGGGGTTCATGGTGGTGTCCCACAGCTGGTCGGCGTTCATCTCACCCAGGCCCTTGAAGCGCTGGATCTCGTACTTCTTGCCTTCCTTGTTGGCACGGGTGACGTGCTGCTTGAGTTCTTCTTCGTTGTACAGGTAGGTGCCCTTGTTGTTCTTGGTCTGCGCGCCCACCGTGATCCTGTACAGCGGCGGCTGGGCGATGTACAGGTATCCCGCCTCCACCACCGGACGCATGTAGCGGTAGAAAAAGGTCAGCAGCAGCGTGGCGATGTGTCCGCCGTCCATGTCCGCATCGGTCATGATCACGATCTTGTGGTAGCGCAGGTTGGAGAGGTCAAAGTGCATGCGGTCGCCGGTGCCCTCCACGCCCGCTCCGATGGCCCCGATCAGGGCGCGGATCTCGGCGTTCTTGAGGATCTTGTTCAGCTCGGCCTTCTCCACGTTCAGGATCTTGCCGCGCAGCGGCAAAATGGCCTGGAAGCGGCGCTCGCGCCCGCCCTTGGCGCTGCCGCCGGCGCTGATGCCTTCCACGATGAACAGCTCGCTCTCTGCCGGGTCCTGCGAGGAGCAGTCGGCGAGTTTGCCGGGCAGGTCATCGTTTTCCAGCGGATTGCTGCGGCGCACAATGTCCCGCGCCTTGCGGGCGGCCTCGCGGGCGCGGGCGGCCTCGGCGGCCTTTTCCACGATGGTCTTGCCGACCTTGGGGTTCTCTTCCAGAAATTCCGAGAACTTCTCGCCCACGATGGCGTTCACGGCGGTCTGGGCCTCGCTGTTGAGCAGCTTGACCTTGGCCTGAGACTCGAACTGCGGCTCGCCCAGCTTGACCGAGATCACGCAGTAGATGCCCTCGAGCAGATCGTCGCCGCTGGGCACCGGATTGCCCGCCTTGACCATGTTCTTGTCCTTGGCGTACTTGTTCAGGATGCGGGTGTAGGCGGTCTTGAAGCCGGTCAGCGGCGTGCCGCCGTCACGGGTGCGGATCATGTTCGCGTAGGTCAAGATGTTGTCCGAGGCGTAGGTGTTGGCGTGGATGAACGCCACCTCCACCTCCACCCCGTTGTGGCTGCCGCGCATCACGATGGGCTGGTCGTACAGCAGCTTGCTCTCGTCGGTGACGAGCGCGCGGGCAAAGTTGGCGATGCCGCCCTGCTCGAAGAAGGTCTCCTCGCGCACCTGTCCGGCGTGCAGGTTGGTGCGCTCGTCGCGGATCACGATCTTCAGGCCCGTCAGGTAGGCCAGCTCGCGCAGACGTCCCCGGATGCGGTCGTAGTTAAAGGCGTTGTCGAACTCCTTGAACACGCCCGCGTCGGGGTGAAAGGTCACCTGGGTGGCCCAGGTCACGTCCGGCGGGGTATCGCCCAGCACTTCCAGCGGCGTGGTGACCTCGCCCTGCTCGAAGCGGATGTGGTGCAGCTTGCCGCCCTTGTTGACGGTCACGTCCAGGTAGGTGCTCAGCGCGTTCACCACGCTGCTGCCCACGCCGTGCAGGCCGCCGGACACCTTGTAGGCCCCCTGGCCAAACTTGCCCCCAGCGTGCAGCTCGGTAAAGATCACCTCGATGGCGGGGCGGCCCTCGGACTTCATCACGTCCACCGGGATGCCGCGCCCGTTGTCGGTCACGGTGGCGCTGCCGTCGGCATGCATGATCACATGGACCTCGTCGGCAAACCCGGCCAGGCCCTCGTCGATGGCGTTGTCAATGATCTCGGTGAGCAGCTGGTGGTAGCCGTCCACGCCCGTGCCGCCCTGCACGTACATGCCGGGGCGTTTGCGCACGGCCTCCAGGCCCTTGAGAATCGAGATGTCGGCGGCGGTGTACTGCGCATTGGGACCGCCCTCCACCCGGGACTGGGCGGCGGGGACGGCGTTCTGATCGTCGGTTTTGGTCATGTGGCTCCTGCGGGGACAGTCCGCCTGCGGCGACGGACAGCGGTCCATTCTGAAGGGTGGAAAAATGTGATGTGTTCGGGCGCGGACTGCGCCTCTGCTCGACCCTTAATATACTACAGCAGTTGAAATCGGTCAAATAAATTACGCTGACAACAGAATCATTCGGGGGACTACGCCGGGCAGCGGAAAGCGCGCTGGGCGGCAAAAACCTGCTGGGGGTCCCGGGAGTCCCTTCGGAGGTGCGTTCCTTGTTTTCACTTCCGAGGCACAATGGGGGCCGCATGGTGCGCGCCGCCCTTCTCCTCTCCGTCCTGCTCTCCGGTTCTGCCGGAGCGCAGGCTGTCCCGGCTCCACAGCCCGCCGCCCTCACCCTGCAGCCCGAACCGGACTGCGTGTTGCCGGCGGGTCCGCTGCCGACGCGCACGCGGGCCGTGTTCCTGCTGGACACCAGCGGCAGCATGCGCGGGCTGGGAGACGGCCGGGCCAACATCTTTGAGGCGGTGAAGGCCAGCCTCAACCAGTATGTCCGGCAGCAGCGGCCCGACCGGGTGGAACTGCTGACCTTCGATTCGGGGGTGCGGTCGCGCCAGGGCTTTGACCGGCCTGCCGGAACGCCGCAGTGGAACCGGGCGCTGGAGGCGCTGAAGGCCGACGGCAACAACACCTACCTGTACCGCAGCGTTCAGGCCGCGCTTGCGCCGCTGAAGGCCGGCGACTACCTGACCACGGTGTTCGTACTCACTGACGGCATCGACAACGATCCGGGCCGGGTGGGTGCTCCGCAGGCGCTGGCGGCCTTCAGCGCCCGCGGTCCACTGGACCGGCTGCACTACGTGGCGCTGGGCACTGCCATTCCCGCCGACGCCCGCGCGGCCCTGATCCGCAGCGATTACGCCGACGGTCAGACCGTGCCGGTGGGCCGCGCGCCTGCGCTGGGCCGCCCTGGTCTGGGCGGCGTGCGGACCCGGACCGTCACCGATCTGGAATCGGGCGTGCCCGTGCCCTTTGCCGACGGCACGGGGGTGGCCCTGGCAGCGCCCGGGGACAGCGGACTGCGGCTGGCGGCCGGCGTGGTGCGGGAGGGTCAGGTCTCCCTGAGGGCCACGGGATCGGTGCCCTACGGAACGGCGGCCCTGCTGTGTGCTCCGCCGGTGCCGCGCGCGCTTCCGGACGACGCTGGTCCGGTGGCGCCGCGGTCCCAGCACGTCCTGCTGCGCGTCAACCTGGACGCTGCGCGGCCCGTGCGCTGGCTCAACCCCGGTGCGGACCTGCACCTGAAGCGTGGGGAGGAGGCGCTGCTGCGGTACCGCGCCGCCCGGGGCATGAATCTGGAGGACCCGGACCCGGCCACCTGGACGGTCCAGAACCTGCCGCCTGGCCTGGACGCGCAGGTGCTGCGTCTGCCGGGGGCGCGCGAGTTTGCCGTGCGGCTGACCAACCGCCAGCTCAGCACCGGACAGACCGTCACGCCGGTCCTGTCGCTGCCGGGACGCAGCGGCGGCCCCTTTGAACTGACCCTGCCCGCTGTAGTGGCGTCGGCGGGCGGACGGACTCCTGCGGCCCCTGCCGCTTCCTCCCCGCCAACCGCTCCGGTTTCGCCGGCTCCGGCGCCTTCAGGGCAGCGGCCGTTCCTTCCAGTCGGGGTGCTGACGGTGCTGGGGCTGGCCGCGCTGGGCCTGCTGAGGCTGGCCGTGCTGGACCGCCGGGGCCGGCGGGCGCCGCCACTGCCCCGCCTGGCGCGCGAATCGGTGCCCGCCGTGGAGGGCATCGAGTACAGCGAGGGGCGGGTGCTGTCCCTGGTTGCGTCCAACGGTGACGTGTCGGGGGTCGCCATTCCGCTGGGCGGGTCCTTTGATCTGGGGCAGCTGGCGCGTGTGCCGCACCTCAGCGGCCTGCGCGCCGAGCAGCACCGCGACGGCCTGCGCATCACCCGTTTGCCCGCCGATCTGGAAGTCAGTCAGGGTGCGCGGCTGCTGCGGGCCGGCGACGTGGTGCGGCCCGGTACCCTGCTGGGCATCGTGGTGGCCCGCCCGGCCCGCGCGCCCCAGCCCCCGCTGGGGGCGCTTGCGGGACTGGGCCTGCCGCTGAACCTGCGCTGGGAGGGAGCGCATGTTCGCGCGGCCGGGCCGTACGGCGTTCATACCCTGACCCTGCCGCCGGGCTTGAGCGACCTGGGCCGCGCCTTTGCCGCGCCGGTCCTGAGCGGCCTCAAGGTCACCCTCAGCGGGGCGCAGCTGCTGCTCGTCGAGGTGCCCGCCGGGCTGGCCCTGTGCCGCAGCGGGGAGCCGACCCCCCTGCAGCCCGGTGTGTACCTGACCGGCACCACCGCCGTTGATCTGCCGGACGCCTGAGCCCCCGCTCCGCGCTACGCTGCCCCCTATGGACCTGCTCCGCACCATCCACGGGTATCAGTTCGGCTCGTCTCTGGCGCTGCTGTTTCCCACGCCCTACGCCCTGTCCACGCTGATCCTGTTCGTCTGGAGCGTGGCCCCGGCGCTCAAGGGCACGGTCAGCGCTTCGTTTGTGGTGTGGCTGCGCGTGGTCTGGGTGCTGACGCTGATTCCGGCGGCCACCGGGGTGATCCTGGCTCTGGGCGGCGCGAAGGTGCCCAGCGCCGTGAACGTGGGGGGCGGCCTGACCAAATACGGCCTGCCCTACGACCCCAGCCGCGACCTGGAACACTGGATGTACTCGGCCTTCGCCCTGCTGAGCCTGTACGTGATCGAGGTGCTGATCAGGGGCCGCATGATCAGCCACCGCAGCGGCCTGAAGTTCCTGCCGGTGGTGACCCTCTTTCTGTACGGCGTCGCCTACATGATCGGGCGGGTCGCAGTGTTGCCGGGCAGCACGCCGGGCACCTGATCCCGGACGCCCGGGGAGCAGGGGAGGGGGGTGAAGTAGACAGGCCCGCGGGGGGCTGCGCCCGCCCGCCGCAGGCCTGCTGGCCGGCGGCTGCAACGGCGTCCGCGCTCCCGGGGCACCGCTCTGCGCCGGCAAGGCGCGGGGAATACCCGGCTACAGAACCAAACGCCCGTCAGCTTCGCTCATCCGGCACCCCCCACAGGTGTGTTCATCTGGAGCGCTCATGCTGACCCTTCATCTCTTCCTCATGTTTCTGCTGCTGACAGGTCCGGCCCTCGCGGCGCCTGGCACGGTGACGGTTCGTTCCGGCGACACCCTGTCCAAGATCGCCTCCCGCTCGGGCCTGAGTGTCTCTCAGCTGCGGACCTGGAACGGTCTGAAGTCCGACATCATCCGGCCCGGGCAGGTGTTGCGGTTGAGCAAGGCTTCGGCCCCGCCACCCTCCACGCCCCGGGCCCCCACCAGCCAGGGTGCCTATACCGTCCAGCGCGGCGACTTCCTGAGCAAGATCGCGGCGAAATATGGCGTGAGCGTGGGAGCGCTGCAGGCGGCCAACGGCCTGAAGGGGACGCTGATCACACCGGGCCAGCGCCTGAAGATCCCGGCGCGCGGCGCGTCCCCTGCCGCAGCACCGGCCCCCCGGCCGACCACCGAGGTGCGGGTGCTGTACACCTACATTCACGTGGACGCCGGAGACACGCCGCAGGGCATCGCCCGCAAGTACCGCCTGACCGTGGACAAGCTGCGCCGCCTGAACGGCCTGAGCAGCTATAAGTACATCGTGCCCGGCAAGAAGGTGCTGGTTCCGTCGCGCATTCCGGTGCCGATTCCGCCCCGTCCGCAGGGCCACCCGGCCACCTACAAGCAGCTGCGGCCCCTGAACATTCCGGTGCAGATCGTCAATGTGGACCTGCGCTGGCGCGATGTGCTCGTGGCGCCGGTGCTGCCCAGCACCCGCCTGGCCTTCGGCTCCGGCGCACGGGTGGGGCAGCTTGCGCGCAGCAGCGGCGCGCAGGCCGTGATCAACGGCAGCTACTTTCACCCGCGCAGCTACGCTCCTGCCGGGGACATCGTGATGCAGGGGCGCATGCTCACCTGGGGCCGCATTCCCCAGGCGCTGGCGATCACGCCCGACAACCGCGCCTCCATTCGGCCCGCCACCACGGCGCTGCTGCGTGTGCCGCTGGACAGCACCTGGGAAGGCATGGAAACGGTGGTTGCCACCGGGCCACGCATCCTGATCGGCGGGCGGGTGCAGCGGCAGTACAGCAACGCCTTTCGGGACCCGGCGCTGTTCGGCCGCGCGGCCCGCAGCGCCATCGGGCTGGTGAGCAACCGCGATCTGGTGATGGTCAGCACCCACGCCCGCCTGACCACCACCGAGATGGGCAAGGTGATGGCGCGCCTGGGCATCAAGGATGCCCTGCTGCTCGACGGCGGCAGCTCCACCGGGCTGGCCTGGAACGGCCGGCCTGTGATCGACAGCATCCGCAAGGTCAGCTACGGCATCGGCGTGTTCACCGAGTACACCGGGCGGCGCTACATCCGCTGATCCGGAACCCGGCCTCGGGCCTGGGGCCGGGGCCCCGTTTGCGGCCGGAGCGCTACCATAGCGGGATGATGTTTCCCCCCACCTTTTTCTGGTCGCGCCCATGAAGCCCGAGCAGCTCCAGTCGCAACTGACCCGCGTGCTCAGCGAGGCCATTTCCGGCCTGCGTGATCCGCGTGTGCCGCTGATCGTGACGGTCGAGCGCGTGACCCTGACCACCGATTACGGGCTGGCCCGCGTGTATGTCAGCGCCATCGGGGCCGACATTCCCGAACTGCTTGAGGCCCTGACCCACGCACGCGGTCACCTGCAGCGTCAGGTGGCCGAACAGGTTCGCATGCGCCGCACGCCCACGCTGGAATTCCGCTCGGCCGAGGACATTCTGTGACGCGGAAGGCCACGGCAGAGCAGCCGGGCCGCAGCGTCGACACGACCATCCAGGTGCGCTACGCCGAGACGGATGCCATGGGAGTGGTTCACCACGCCACTTATCCGGTGTGGTTCGAGGTCGGGCGCACCGACCTGATGCACGCGCTGGGACTGCCGTACGCCACGGTGGAGGCGCGCGGCTACTACCTGATGCTCTCGGGCTTGAACGTCGAGTATCGCCGCGCCGCCCGCTACGACGACACCCTGACGGTCACCACCCGCGTGTCGTCCCTGCGCAGCCGCACGCTGAGTTTCGTGTACACGGTCATGCGCGGTTCGGAACTGCTCGCCACCGGAGAGACCCGCCACATCGCCACCGACAAGACTTACCGCCCGGCCCGACTGCCGGAAGACGTGCTGGCGCTGCTGGGCGGAGCCGGGGTGTCTGCGGCGGAACCGGTCCGCTAGACTGCGCGGCACATGATCTGTTTCCTGCCCCGCCGCGCCCGCCGGACCGACCACGGTGGCCGCCTGCTGTCCACGGCGGAGA
The DNA here is from genome assembly GCF_014647075.1 of Deinococcus aerophilus. Taxonomy (NCBI): domain Bacteria; kingdom Thermotogati; phylum Deinococcota; class Deinococci; order Deinococcales; family Deinococcaceae; genus Deinococcus; species Deinococcus aerophilus. The sequence continues at coordinate 37,738 of NZ_BMOM01000006.1, forward strand.
CGCCATGAGCCACCTGTCGCGCACCCTGCCCATCAAGCGCGCCGCGCACGTCTATCTGGTCCGCGACGGCCAGCTGCTGCTCGTCGAGGAGCGCATGGACGACGGCAGCATCTTTTACGGCCTGCCCGGCGGCAAGGCGCTGCCCGGCGAGACGCTGGGGGACGCCGCCGTACGTCAGGTACTCGTCGAAACTGGCCTGACCGTCACGGATCTGGTGTTCATCAGCTTGCTGGAGGGCGAACTGCTCACCGGCACCCGCAACGAGTGCTACGCCTCGTTCGGGCGCTTCACCGCGACCTTCTCCGGCGAGCTGAACCCCACCGACCCGGAGGTCGTGGGCGTGAAGTGGGTGCCGTTTGCGCAGGTCGAGGCGCTGGTGCGCTACGGGCCCCCGCCCGAGGTCGAGGAGCGCAATCCCCTGATCTGGGTGCCCACCCGCGACTTCGTGAAAGGCACGCCGCGCGCGTACTATCCGATCTGAGCGGCCGGGCCCTGGAACGGGATGCCGGGGGACAGGAAGCGGGGTAACGGTGGACGTGCCCGCGCACCGCGCACAATACCGGCCATGAGCCGCCCGAGTTTCTGCGCCTCTCTCTGCGCCGCGCTGCTGTCGGTTCTGCTTGTGGGCGCAGGGGCCCAGCCCGCTTCCCCGGTCACCGCCCAGTCCATCGGGGACTCTATCTACCCCCGGCTGGGGCAGGCCGGGCTGGACGTGCGCCATTACGCCCTGGACCTGAACGTGGACCGGCCCGGTACCTCCGAACTGAGCGGCGTGGTCACCCTGACCGTGGGCGCCACCCGTCCCTTGCCCCTGCTCAGCCTGGACTTCCTGGGACCGGCGGTGGCGGCGGTGACCTGGAACGGCCAGCCCGCGCCGTACCGCCAGGACCGGGCGGCGGGCAAGCTCAGCATCCAGCGTTCGCTGCGGCCCGGCGAACAGGCGACGGTGACGGTGCGTTTTGCCGGAACGGTGGGGCGGCGTCCCGACCCCGAACTGCCGCTGGATGTGGGCTGGCAGGCGGTGGCGGCCGACGGCAAGCGCCCGGGGGCCAACTTCACCCTCAGCGAGCCGGACGGCACGCGCACCTTCCTGCCGGTCAACGACCATCCCTCCGATCCGGCGACCTTCACCACCCGCGTCACGGTGCCGGCCGGGTACGTGGCGGCGGCCAGCGGCGTGCAGGTGCTCGCCCAGGCCGCGCCGGGCGGCGGCCAGACCTTTACCTTCGAACAGGCCCAGCCGATTCCGACATACGCCCTGGCCCTGCATGTCAACCGTTTCGAGCGGCAGGACTCGCCCGCGGTGCCGGTCGGCGTGGGCGGGGCCGCCGTGGCGCGGCGCGACTACTTTCCCTCCGATCTGCCGGACGGCACCCGGGACGCCTACACCCGGACGGGCGAGGTCCTGACGGTGCTGTCCGGGTGGTTCGGGCCCTTTCCCTTCGGTGCCTACGGCTCGGCGGTGGTCACGCCCGGCATTCCGGCGCTGGAAACCGCCACCCTCTCCACCATGCCGGTGCGTGCGAGCAACGTGCGTGTTCTGGTGCATGAGACTGCCCACCAGTGGTTCGGGGACCGCGTGGTGCTGGGCGACTGGGCAGACGTGTGGCTCAACGAGGGCTTTGCCACCTACGCCGAGCTGCTGTGGGCCCAGGCGCAGGGTGAGGACGGTGCGGCCATCGTTCGTGGGTGGTATGACCGCGCAGGCCGCAGCCCGACCCGGCCGCTGGTCGCCGCCTCCGAGCGCCAGCTGTTCGACACCACCTCGTACATCCGGGGTGCGCTCGCGCTGCAGGCGGTGCGCGTGACGGTGGGCGACGCGGCCTTCCAGGCCTACCTGCGCGGCTGGGTCGCGGCCTTCTCGGACCGGCCGGCCCGCACCGCCGATCTGCTTGCCCATACCCGCCGGCAACTGGGCGCGGACGCGGAGGCGGCCCTGCGCCTGTGGACCGAGTCCCCCACCCTGCCGCCGCTGCCGGAATGAGCGCATCTCTTCTCTCAGGCGGCCTTGAGCAAACGTAGGCCTTCTGCGGGGCTTTGGGACCGGTGGGGTAGCCTCGGCGCATGTGGCCTTTCGGAAAAAATACAGCGGACCGTGTCAAGGACGCCCTTAACGAGCAGCCCCGCCTCAAGGACCTGGGCCTGCAGGTGCGGGAGAAGGGCGGCAACGTGACCGTCACCGGCATGGTGCCCAACGGGCGCTACGACGCGCTGGTCCGGGTCGTGGCGGAGGGCATCAACGGCGTCAAGAACGTGGACACCAGCGGCCTGATTGCCCAGGAGCCGCAGGCCGCTCCCGCCGCGTCCCAGTCGGCGGCCCCATCCCCTCAGGCGCAGGACGCGGGACCCAGCGCCTCGGACAACAGCTACACGTCCGGCCCTGTCCGCGCCGAGATTCGCCCAACCAGCGTCGGTGGCGCCACGAATGCGAGCATGGAGGCCGAGGTCAAGGAGCTGGAAGACCGCAGCCGCGTCGCCAAGGCGGTGCTGAAGGCCATCCGCAGCAACGGCGAGCTGAAGGACGATCCCATTGACGTGCTGCAAAGCGGCAAGAGCGTGATCCTGCGCGGTGTGGTCGACAGCGACCATGAACAGCGCCTAGCCGAGAAGCTGGCCCGTGGGGTGGAGGGTGTGGCCGGGGTGGACATCAGCGGCCTGCGTGTGGCTGCGGGTGCCCGGGAACTGAGCAGGGAGAAGGACGCAGACAGCGGCGATACCGTGTACACCGTCAAGAGCGGCGACACCCTGGGCGCGATTGCCCAGAAGTACTACGGCAACGCCGCCGAGTACAAGAAGCTGGCCCATTACAACAACATCAGCAACCCCGACCTGATCACGGTGGGCCAGCAGATCCGCATTCCGGGCTGACATCGGGAGGAGGCAACCGGGCCGCTGCCGCCGTGCCGGCCTCCTGCTCGTGCTCTGTTCACCCGGTCCCTTCCCCCTTTCGGCGGACGATGCCCCGCGGTCCCTGACGCTAGCTTCGTCGCATGATGGTGCGTGTGGAAGACCGGCGGGAGCAGGAGGACCGGCGTGGGGGCGTGCTGGCCGACCTGCTGGACGCCCGCACGTACCGCGCAGCGCTGTACATCCTGCTGGCGCTGCCGGTAGGCGGCTTCGTGGCGGCGCTGCTGACCGGCGGCGTGGTGGGCGGCCTGCTGACCCTGGCGCTGCTGGTGGGCGCGGCCCTGCTGGTCGGGTCGCTGTGGCTGGTGGGGGCCCTGGGCGACATGCAGCGGGCACTGGCGTCGGTGCTTGGGGTGTCTTTTGCCCAGCCCGCGCTGCCGCCCAGCTACCGGGGGGTGCTGGACTGGCTGCGCACCACCCTGGCTGATCCGACCACGTACCGCACGCTGCTGTTCCATGTGGTGCAGTTTCCGCTGGCGCTGGTGTGCTGGGTGGTGATGACCGGGCTGCTGGGGGGGACGCTGCTCGGGCTGAGCGCGCCGCTGTGGTCGCTGTATCCGCAGGATTTTCCGGTGGTGTTCGGCGACTGGACGCTGGTGCCCGGCACGCTGTCGGTCTTCGGGCTGGTGCTGCTGGGGCTGGGCGGCCTGCTGGTGTCGGCGGGGGTCCTGAACCTGATGGGCCGCATGTGGACCCGGCTGGCGGTGGCGCTGCTCGCCCGCGATGCCGGCGACCAAGCCGCCCGGCGCGAGGTGGTGGCGCTGCGCCGCGCAGCGGGGCGGGTGGCTCTGGGCGATGATCTGGACGCCACCCTGACCGATCTGGTGGCCCAGGCCCACGCGGCGAGCACTGCGCTGGCGGTGGCCCTCGTCACGCCCGAGGGCCGCGTGCGCGCCGTCAGCGGCCCGCCCGGTCCGGGGCTGTTGGGGGCGCTGGACCGCGTGCCGGCCCAGGGCGAGGCGGACGTGCGCGTGGCCGGCGACGGCCAGACGCTGGCCACCCTGCCGGTCACGCTGCCCGCGTCGGCGGGCACGCTGGAGGGCGGTACCCTGCGCGCCCTGTACCCCGGCGGCACCCGTCCCGGGGGCGATGAACTGGCCTTTCTTCTGAGCATCGCCGACCACGCGGGCACGGCCCTGCACGCTGCCGAATTGATTGAGCGGGCCGGGGCGCGGGCCGGCGAACAGGAACGTGCCCGGCTGGCCCGCGAGCTGCACGACTCGGTGGCCCAGGCGCTGTACGGCATCACGCTGGGGGCCAAGACCGCCCGGGCCACGCTGGACCGGGACACCGAACGCACCCGCGCCAGCCTGGACTACACCATCCGGCTCGCTGAGGGCGGCGTCTCGGAGATGAAGGCGCTGCTGTTCAGCCTGCGTCCCGACGCGCTGGAGGAAGGTGGGCTGGTCGCCGCGCTCACCCAGCATGCCCACGCGCTGGAGGCCCGTCATGGCCTGACAGTGCACGCCCGGCTGCGCCACGAGCCGGCGCTGACCCCCGATACCCAGGCCGCCGCCTACCGCGTGGCCCAGGAAGCGCTGCACAACGTGGTCAAGCACGCCCGCGCGCACGAGGTGTGGCTGGAGGTGCTGGAGGAGAAGGCTGAGGTTGTCCTGACCGTACGGGACGACGGGCGCGGCTTTGATCCCGGCGCGCGCGGGCGCGGCACCCTGGGCCAGCGCAGCATGCGCGAGCGGGCCGCGGGGGCGGGCGGCACCCTCACGGTCCGGAGCGCTCCCGGCGAGGGAACCTGCGTCACCCTGCGGCTGCCCGCCGCCCGGACCGTGCCGGTGGACGCGTGACCGTGCATCCGCCGCCCCGGCCGCTGCTGCCGGTGCTGGCGCGCATGGCGCTGGGTCTGGGACTGGCGGGCCTGGGCGGGGTGCTGACCTGGCAGGGCGCGGAGGTCCGGCCCACCCCGGGCATGGGCACCACGACCACCCCGGTCCGCGTGGGGCTCGATGGCCCGCAGCCTTCCGACCTGGCGGCGGCGGGTACGCTGCAGGTCAGCGGGGACCGCTCCAGTGTCCTGGTGGACTCCCTGCCTGCCGGAAGTCCTCTGCTCGTGGGAGGCCACGTGACCCACCGGGAAAGAAACCCTGTGGAGCTCCGCAGCGAGCGCGTGGGGCGGCAGGTCAAGGTCACGCTGGCACTCACGGTGCAGCCCACCGACCGCCCCGGCATGATCGTCAGCGGTCCCGAACCGGTGCAGCACGTTATTGCCCTGCAGCTGTCGCGCGCCGTGCCCCTGACCCTGGGTGCGCGGACCGTCAGCGGGGACCAGACCCTGGACCTGTCCGCGCTGACGCTGCGTGGCCTGAACCTCCGCAGCGTCAGCGGCGATCAGACCATCACGCTTCCGGGCCGGACCGCTGGACCGGCGGCCTTGGTGAGCACCTCGGGGAACATCCGCGTCACGGCGGCGCGCGGCGCGGCTCCCGAGGCGCTGCGCGTCAACAGCGTCAGTGGACATCAGGTGCTGAATCTCGCCGGGGCCAGCGTCGGCACGCTGGGGCTGGGCACCGCCAGCGGCGACATTGACCTGATCCTGCCTGCCAAGGTCCCACGCGCCGCCCTGACCACCGCCAGCGGTGACGTGACCGTGACGGCCCGCCCCGGCACGCGGGGCAACCTCGACGTCCGCACCCAGGGGGGCGACGTGACCCTGCGGGTGCCGGCGGGCCTGCGCCTGCGCGTGCGCTTTACCGACCGCGACACCGTGAGCCTGCCCCGCGGCCTGCCCCCCGCCACCGCCCCCGATCTGGACGTGTTCGTTGACGCGCCCAGCGGAAATTTCACCCTGGATTCCACCCCCTGAAGGAGGCCCCTACATGTCCCCCCATACCACGTCGTCCCCCTGTGTTCGCGTTCTGCTCGTCGATGACCATGCCGTCGTGCGTCAGGGCCTGCGTCTGTTCTTGGGCCTCGACCCCGATATTGAGGTGGTGGGCGAGGCGGGCAACGGCGAGGAGGCCCTGACGGAGGCCGGACGCCTGAAACCCGACGTGGTGGTCATGGACCTGATGATGCCCGTGATGGACGGCATCACGGCGACCCGGGCGCTGCGCCGCGCCCTGCCCGAAACCGAGGTCATCGCCCTGACCAGCACCCTGGAAGAGCACAAGGTCAACGGGGCCATTGAGGCCGGGGCGATCTCGTACATGCTCAAGGACGCCTCCTCCGACACGCTGGCCGACGCCATCCACGCCGCCGCGCGTGGAGAGGTCCGGCTGCATCCGGAAGCGGCCCGCCGGCTGGTCCGCGACTTCCGCGGCGCCGAGATGCGCGAGACCCTGACCCCCAAGGAAACCATCGTGCTGCAGCTGATCGCGCGCGGCCACAGCAACCGCGACATCGCCGCCGATCAAGGGGTCAGCGAGGCCACCGTGAAAACGCACGTGTCCCGGCTGCTGAGCAAGCTGGGCCTGGAAAGCCGGACGCAGGCGGCGCTGTACGCCCTCAAACACGGGATCGCGAGCCTGGACGGGGTGGAGGGCTAGCGCGGTGTTCATGGCCTGCAAACAAGCGGGCAGGCCAATGAATGTGATTCGCTTTTCCTTTACAGGTCGGAATATATTGTATCTTTTTTTACAAAGCTTGAATACGCGTTGTCTCGATACGTAAGCCGCGATATTCGTGCACAAAGGGCAGAACCGTCGAAGTGAAGCGGAGCAGGGAAAGGATTTCCCGCATAGCCTGTCACCCCGGCTCTGCCTGTCGATTTCGCACAGACACCCTCCATACGCGGTCAGGCTTGAGACCCATACCAGGTCGGGAGGAGTCATGAAAGATCTCGGACGTTGGCAGGTCGTCACGGCAGGCGTCGGCATGTTGCTGGGGGCCAGCCTTCTGGGCAGCTGCGCTGCTCTGGGCGGGGCCGGGGGAGCGCGCACCGTGTACGGCGAGAGCGGCACCCTGAACGGAAGCACTGTCACCACCTGGGCCAAGCTGAATGCCGAGGGGCAGGTCAGCGCCCTGGGCTTCACGCTGCCCATGCAGGCCGTCAACAACGCGCCGGCGGCTGGCCCGCCCCAGATCAGCGCCCTGAGTTTTCCAAAGGTGGCGCAGGACACGACCTTTATCAATTTCCTGTCGCTGGACTACATGCCTCAGGGACACGATCCGGTGGGACGCTACGGCGCCCCCCACTTTGACATTCATTACCACGCCCGGACCAAGGCGCAGGTCCAGGCCATTGACTGCACCGACCCCACCCAGAGCGATCCCGCGAAGGTGCCCGCCGGCTGGGTACCCCCGGTGCCTCCTGGCGCACCGGCCAAGGAGTTCTGTGTGCCCGGGATGGGCTACCACAGCCTGCCCGTCACCGAATTCAAGGCTCCCGGCGAACTGAAGGACGGGATCTTCGATCAGGTGATGATCGCGGGCTACTACGGAGGCGATTTTATTTTCGTGGAACCCATGGTCACCCGGGCCGCGCTGGAACGCAAGACGTCCTTCACGCTGCCGGTCCCCGCTGCGCCCGTCCAGGCCACCCGCTATCCAACCACCTTCGAGGCCAATTACAACGCCGCCAAACAGGCCTATGACTTTGTGCTGGGCGGCTTCCAGTCCGTTCCGTAATTTTCCATAGGTCGGAGGCGAAAGCGCGGGTGTTCAAAGGGGGGCCGGGGGGAGAATGTTGTCCCCCCGGCCCCCGGGTCGTGCCTGGAAAGTTGAGCCTTACCCCAGGTCTTCGAGCACGCCTGCCAGTTCCTTTTTCACGCAGGTGAACATCGGCGTGTCCTGCAGGGTGTACATGCTCGCCTCGGTGTAGCGCAGGCGGTGGACGAGGTCCACGAATTCCTGCGGGTGGTCCGAGTCGAAGGACACCACGAACTCCTGATCGTCGATGCCGTAGCTGTACGAGGTATTGATGCGCACGCCCTTGAACGGCACGCTGGCGTGGATGTGCTCGTCCATCATGCCCTGGCGGCTGTGCGGGGTCAGGTCGTACCACGCCCGCGTCTTTACGAAGGGGTAGATAAACAGATACTGGCCCTGGCCGGGCAGGATTTCCAGGCCGTGCCCACTGCCCTCCACACGGTTGACATACTGGCTGCGCTTGTTCATGGACACGAAGTTGTACGGCTGGGTCAGGTAGCCCATCAGCCGGGTGCGGTTCAGGCGGCCTTGGGCTTCCTGGAACTCGCGCACGTCAAAGGCGATGCGCCACAGCATGAAATCCACGTCGCCACGCACGCCGACCAGCGAGTACGGGCGCTGGATCAGGCCCTTCTCGGCCGGAGCGTCGCTGACCCAGCCCTCGGCGGCGGCCAGAAACTCGGCGCGGATCTCGGCGCGTTCCCCGGCGGGCAGGCGGCGGAAGGCCGGGTCGAGCTTGAAGAAGGCGTAGTTCAGAAACTGCCGGTTGGCACGGTCGGGTTCCCGCCCGGTGACCTGCCCGCTGGGGTCAAGGTCCACCATCATCTTGGGCCGTCCGCCCGGCGCTCCGGTGGGGCGGCCGGCCGGGGGGGTGGCGGGGGCTGGCTGTTCGTTTTCGGGGCGGCTCATCGCGCCACCTCCTGACCGCGCAGGTCGTGCGTCAGCCCGAAATTGTCGCGGTACAGCGTCTGGATGGCCGCATACTCGTCGTTGGTCAGGGGAGCGGCGTCAAAGGCGGCGGCGTATTCGCGCAGTCCCTTCTCATCGTAGATGTTGGGCAGCACGCTCGCCATGGCCGGGGAGCGCAGTGCGAACTGCAGGGCCAGCTGGCCGATGGTGCGCCCGCTGACGAACGGCTGCAGGTCCTCGACCTTCTTCAGGCCGTCCTCCATCCAGGCCTTGCGGCGGGCGTTGGTGGTCATGCGCCAGTTGCGGTGGTCGCCGGGCTCGAACTCGGTGTTCAGGGTCATGTAGCCCTCCAGCAGGCCGGAGGCGTGCGGCACGCGGGCCACCACGCCCACGCCCACCTCCTCGGCCACCGGCAGGATCTGTTCGCCCAGCACCTGTTCGAGCAGGTTGTAGATGATCTGGGTGGGGGCGCGGCGGTCGCGGACCGAGGCAATGCCTTCCTCGATCTGCCGCTCGTTCAGGGCCGGTCCCAGCGCGGTGCCGTAGGCGCGGATCAGCCCCTCGGCCTTGAGCCGGTCCAATTCGGCCCACAGGTCATCGGCCTGAAGGGCGTCCATGCGCGGGTTGTGCAGCTGGTAATAGTCGATGTAGTCGGTTCCCAGGCGCTTGAGGCTGCCCTCCAGTGCCCTGCGCAGGTAGGCCGGCGACCAGTCATGCGGGCGCTCCTGCTGGCCCGGGCGCTCGGGATGGGTGTAGATGTTGTAGCCGAACTTGGTGCCGATCACGATCTGGTCGCGCACGTCGCCCAGCGCCTCACGCTGGAGTTCCTCGGCGCGGCCCGAGGCGTAGGTATCGGCATTGTCGAAGTAGGTCACGCCGCGCTCGAAGGCCTCGCGCAGCAGGCGCTTGCCCATCTGCTCGTCCTTGACGCCCCACCACGTCGTGCCCACCGTCCACACGCCAAAGCCCACGGCGCTGACCGTCAGGTCCGTTCCTCTCAAGTTGCGGTATTCCATGAGACGTACTATTCCACCGTGTGGGGGGGACGGTTTGCCCCGAACGATCGGTCAGGCCCGAACCCACGGTCGGGAGGATGGTCATTGCATAAGCCTAGGGCCGAAGTCCTTATGAAAAATGCGGCCCACACGGGGTTTTTCCGGGAGGGCGGCGGCGGTTGACAGCGTCTGCATACCACGCTATATTTTCCTTATCACCGTCCGCGAAGGGCGGGTTTTTTGTTTTGGGCCTCGGATTGGGCTCTGTTGGGCGGGGCCCAATGGGCACCCTGGCCGCGCCTCCACGCCCCCACGCAGGCGCCCAGGCGCCCAGGCGCTACCCTGCGGCCATGCTCAAGCACGTTTCCTTCCTGACGGCTGATCTGGAGGCCGTCCTTGCCTTCTATGAACGGCTGGGCGGCGTGACCGAGAAACGCCTGACCACCGCCGAGGGCCACCGGCGCGGCGTGATTCGGCTGGGAGACGGGCGGCTGCAATTCTTCCAGATCGCGGGTGAGCCGCCCCGCCCCCACGCCCACTGGGCCGAGCACATCGCCGTGTTCGTGACGGGCCTGCGGGAGATTCTGCCCGCCCTGCGGGAGGCAGGCGTGACCATCAGCCGCGACCTGACCCCCAGCCCCAGCGGCCGCGACATGGCCTTTGTGCTCGACCCGGACGGGCGGCAGGTGGAACTGCTGGAAGCCGGCGACTGAGGGGCACGCGCAGGGCCAGAGGAGAGGGGGGCCGTTCCGTTCTTGGCCCCCCCCTGTACCCCAGCCGCGCTCAGGGCCCTTCGGTGTAGATGCGGCTGGGATAGTAGTACTTCTGCAGGGCCAGCTTGCCCAGGGCCACCACGGGCACGGCGAGCAGCGCTCCCACGAAGCCGAGCAACGCCACCCCGACCAGAATGGCCACCAGCACCGTGACCGGATGCAGGTCGGTGGTGCGGCTGAGGATGTAGGGGCTGAGGAAGTTGCCCTCGATCTGGTTGGCGGTCACGAACACCACGATCACCAGAATGACCGTCAGCAGCACGTTGGGCATGGTCAGCGCCAGCAGGATGGCGGGCGTGGCCCCGATGATCGGCCCCAGGTACGGCACGATGTTGAAGGCCCCGGCCAGAAAGCCGATGGCGGCCGCGCTGGGAATGCCGATCAGGGTCAGGCCCAGCCACACGAACACGCCGATGAACAGCGCGATCAGCAGCTGTCCGCGCACGTAGCCGCCCACTGCCGTGCCCATCAGGCTGCTGAACTCCAGGACGCGGGGCTGCCACGGGCGCGGGAAGATGCCCAGCAGGGTGGCGTTCACGCGGCTGTAATCGGCCATCAGGTAGATGCTCAGCAGCAAGATCAGCACCACCTGACCCACCACCCCACCGATCTGCAGGACGCTGTTGAACAGGGTTCCGGTGGAGTTCAGGGCGTTCTGGAGCAGCGGCACGAGGTTGTCCCCGAGGTTCTGAAAGTAATTCTGGGCGGCTGTGATGATCTGTTCGCGGGTGTTGGTCAGGCCGGTGATGCCCCGGTCGGTCAGCCAGACTGTCATGCGGTCCAGGATGTCACCCAGCGTGCCAATCTGATTCGGAAGTTTCTGGAACAGGTTGATCAGCTGGGCCGAGACCGTGACGAGCAGCAATCCCGCCAGCCCAAAGATGCCCAGGAAAATCAGGAACACGAAGAACACGCCCAGGCCGCGTTTGACCCGCCCGCGCTGCAACCAGTTGAGCAGCGGATTGGCGAGGTAGGCGATCAGGAAGGCGACCAGAAAATCCACCACGACGGTGTGGATCTTTCCGTAAAGCCGGAAGGCCAGGTAAAAGACCAGCAGAAACGCCGCCGCGCGGACCCAGGGATTGCGCCACAGGTACGCGAAGGCGTTGGGTTCGCGGGGACCCAGGGTGCTCAGGGACGGACGGGCCGACAGGGGACTGGGTGTGTCCTGAATGCTGGCCTGGGTGCGTGGCGCGGCGCCGGGGGCCACAGGAGGATCGGGAGGCAGGCCGTTGGGATTCACTGCGCCTCACTGTACGTCACCCGGCGGCGGCGGTGCGTGTTCACAATGAGGGATAAAGGGCCGCTGTGCGGCGGCCCATCACGGAACGGCCGGGGCCGGAAGAATCTGCTCCCCGGTATCCAGATCGGTTAAGCGGCTGCTTCCCCCCGAGGGTGCCAGATCGGCACGCAGGTTGCGGCTGCGGTTCAGGGCGATGGTCTGCCGCAACGGGACGTATCCGGCCGCCTCCACCCGCAGCTCGGCCTGGGAGCGGGCGTCTACCGGAAAGGCAAGCACCGGGCTTGGTCCCAGGTTGCGGTTGTCCAGGTAGACCCGCGCGCCGCCCGGCACGCTGCGGACCGAGAGCCGCACCGCGCCCTGCGGGGAGTCTGCCGGGTCCGCTGGAGCCACGGAGGGGGCCGGGTCCGGCTGGACCGGGGCAGTGGGGACGGACGGCGTGAGAGTCACGCTGGCGGGGGCTCGGCTGCGGTACAGCAGTCCCCCCACCAGCACCAGCAGCGCCACCAACACGGCGACGATGACCCCGCGCCCGCCGTCCCAGGGGGAGGGCGCGGTCGCGGACGGGTCCTCCGGCAGGGTCATGGGCCACTGGTCGGCGGCACCGAGGGCAGCATCCGTGCCGCTCAGGTGGGCCCGGTCAAAGGCCCCCAGCAGGGGAGAGGGGTCCAGGTTCAGTTCACGGGCGTAGCGCTGCAGGTAGGCGCGGGCGTAGGTGCGCTCGGGCAGCAGCTCGGTCTGTTCGTCTTCCAGGGCCTGCAGGTAGTCCCGGCGAATGTTGGTGCTCAGGGCCACCTCGCGCAGGGTCAGGCCCTGCGCCTCCCGGGTGTGCCGCAGAATCTCGCCAAAGCTCACTGGCCCCCGGCCTCCTCTTCAGCGCGTTGCGTCATCCGGGAGGTCACCGGCTCCCCAAGGTCAAGGTGTTCGCAGGCATTCCTTAGCCGTCATAGGGGCGGCCCAGGGCGCGCGGCGCACGGCTGCGTCCGGTGAAGATCAGGGCCAGGATGGTGATCAGGTACGGCAGGGCCGTGACCAGCGTGGGCGGCAGCAGGTTGGTGCCCCCCAGCGCGATGGACAGCGCCTGCAGAAAGCCGAACAGCACGGTGGCGCCCAGCACGCCCAGCGGTTTCCACTGCCCGAAGATCAGGGCGGCCAGCGCAATGAAGCCGCCCCCCGCACTGATGTTGCGCACGTACGAGTCCAGGTTGCCGATGCTCAGGAACACGCCCGCCGTGCCGGCCAGCACACCCGAGAGGATCACGGCGCTGTAGCGCATGCGCCGGACGTTGATGCCCATGCTCGCCGCCGCGCCGGGCTGCTCTCCGGTGGCGCGCAGGCGCAGGCCGTAGGGCGTGCGGTACAGCACGTACCACGTGACCGCCACCACCAGGAAGGCGAAGTACACCGGCGGCGAGAAGCGCAGCTCGCCCACACCCCACAGCGGCAGGGCGGTCTCGACCTTGGGGCTCTCGGTGGAGCTGCCGTACAGCGCAGTCAGGATAACCGGCGGCACGCCCGAGGCGAGCAGGTTGATGGCGGTGCCGCTGATGACCTGATCGGCGCGGTACTTGATGCTGACGACCGCGTGAATCCACGCGATGATGCCGCCGACCAGGGCGCCCCCCAGCCAGCCGAACCACGGCGACACCGGGCCCAGGGTGGGCTCAAGGACCTTGGTGATCACGGCCCCGCCCAGCGCCCCGAAGATGATCAGGCCGTCCAGGGCGATGTTGACCACGCCGCTGCGCTCGCTGAACAGGCCGCCCAGGGCGGTGAGCAGCAGCGGCACCACGCTGCGGATAAAGGTCGCCAGGAAGGCGGCGGTCAGCAGTTGTGCGAACAGACCTTCCATTATTTGCCTCCCTCACGGGTGTTCTCTTCGCTGCTGTAGCCCACGTTCGGGTTGGGCGTGCCCGCCTGCCGCGCGGCCTCGCCGGGCGAGAGCTTGCCGCCGTCATCCTTTCCGGTGCGGTCTGTGGCCGCGACCAGTTGCGGTGGCGGTGGATCGACCACGCGGCGGCTGAGGAAGCCCCCGGCGGCGATGAACAGTACGATCAGGGCCTTGAGTACGGTCACGATGTCCTTGTTGACGGCTTCGAGCTGCTGGTCCACGTCCACGCCGCCGGTGTCCACCGTGCCGAACAGCAGGCTGGCAAGTACCACCCCGGTGGGAGTGTTCTGGCCCATCAGGGCCACGGCGATGCCGTCAAAGCCCACGCTGACCGGCATGTTGCTTTTCAGGCGGTACTCGTCGAGCGCGCCGCCGTTGACGTAATGGGTGCCGGCCAGCCCGGCGAACATGCCCGCCAGCGTCATGGCCAGGATGGTGCCGCGCGCCACGCTGATGCCGCCGTACTCGGCCGCCTTGGGCGAGAGGCCCACTGCGCGCAGCGCGTAGCCGGTCGCGGTGCGCCACATCAGGGTGCCGAACAGCGCCACGCACGCCAGTGCGATCAGGAACGATCCGTTCAGGCGGCTGCCGGCCACGTCGGCCGGCACGCCGATGCGCCACGTCAGTGCTCCGAACACCACGGCAATCACCAGCGCGATCACGGCGCCGTTGCGAACCGTCTTCAGAAGAGGGCGCGCCACGAAGAAGGCAATCAGCGCAACCACGATGCCGATGCTCAGCACGTACCCTCCGCCCGGCGCACCCACATTGAACACGTCGAGCAGGCTGGGCAGCTGGGCGGCCTGTTGCAGCTCCTCGCTCTTGGCTTCAAAGCCGGGGGCCTTGAAGGGCAGCGGGTAGTCGCGGCCCAGGAACGGAAACGAGTCGCTGCCGATCATGAAGATGAAGATTGCCGAGGCGACGTAGTTGAGCATGATGGTGTTGATGACCTCGCTGGAGCCGAAGCGGGCCTTCAGGATGCCCGGAATCGCGCCCCACAGCGCGCCGCCGGCTCCGGCCGCGATCACCGACAGCGGCAGCAGCGCCCAGCCCAGCGAGGCGGGGCCGTACACCCCGACGAGCATGGCCCCGATGGCCCCGGCGGTAAGCTGCCCCGGCGCGCCGATGTTGAACAGACCGGTGCGGAACGCGAAGGCCACCGACAGGCCGGTGAAGATCAGCGGGGTCGCCAGCTTGAGGCTGGACAGCAGCGGCGAGAGGCGGGTGATCGGAGCAAACAGGGTGGAATACACGAAATACACCACGTCGCTTTTGGCCAGCCAGCCGCCCCACAGCGTCAGCGCCTTGCCGGTGGGATTGACGGCGGGCTGCACGGCGAGAACCACGACCGCGCCCACCACCACAGCCAGCGTGATGGCCGAGATGGGGACCAGCAGCCCGCGCATGCGGTTGAAGCGGTCGAGCCACCACGACCGCGCGCTGAGCCCCGCCCCGGTGGCGATCAGGCCCGCGAGCATGGGCAGGAACAGACCCAGGTTCATGCCGCCGCCGTCATAGAAGTTGCGCAGTTGCCGCCGCGCTCCTGCCCGCAGGGTGGAGTCGGTCGCCACACGCTCGATCTGGTGGGCCAGCGCGCCGTCGAGCATCACGACCGCCGTGACTGCCATGAGGAAGGTCAGCAGGCCGGAGACCCAGAACCAGCCGGTGCGCCGCGCGGCCCCAAAGAGGGTGACGGCCAGCAGCGCGAGCGTGGCCCAGCCCAGGGCCAGGGGCGTGGCGGTGGCGGGCAGGGGAGCTTGCTGGTTGGAGGCCAGGTTCAGAACCGAGCCGCTGAGGTGCAGCAGGACGGCGTCGGCACTGAAGCCCCGGCCCAGCGCTGCCAGGGGAAACAGCAGCATTCCGGCGGCGGCCACCGCGCAGGCGATCAGCGCGACGCGCGCCGCGTCCCCGGATGGACGAGATTGAGAGAGGTGGGTCACGCGGCCATTGTACGGGGGCAGCCCGGGGGAAGGGCAGACGGCGTGGTGTCCCGACCCCTCCCGTTGTCCCTGGCCGGTCCTGCTATTCTCCCGGGCGGTATGGAACGTACTTTTGCCATGATCAAGCCCGACGGCGTGCGCCGCGGCCTGACCCCTGAAATTCTCGCCCGCCTTCAGCGCAAGGGCTACCGTGTGGTGGGCCTCAAGCAGATGGTGATTTCCCGCCAGACCGCCGAGGCCCACTACGGTGAACACAAGGAGCGCCCCTTCTTCGGCGAGCTGGTGGACTTCATCACCGGCGGTCCGGTGGTGGCCATCGCGCTGGAAGGCGAAAACGCCATTCTGGGCTGGCGCGCCATGATGGGCGCCACCAACCCGGCCAACGCGGCCCCCGGCACCATCCGTGCGGACTTCGCCACCACCACCGGCGAGAACGTCACCCACGGCAGCGACAGCCCCGAGAGCGCCGAGCGCGAACTGGGTCTGTTCTTCGCGGAAGGCGAACTGCTCAGCTGAGCGTCCGCCTCTTTTGAGGGCCCCGACCGGTGCATGCTGGTCGGGGCCCTGTTCATTGCCGCCTCACACGTACGCCCCGCGGATGGGAAGACCGCACACCGGATGGACAGCGCTTAACGTCGAAAGGTCTTAACCTTTGCGGTCTGGTGGTGGGGGGGACCGGTCACCGCCGGGGCACGTCAGGTCCGTGTCGCTGCCGGGCTGGGTGGACCGGATGCCGTGCTGGGACGCCTGGAACCGCGGTGCGTCCAGGCGTCCGGGTCGGGCGGCGGCGGCGGCGCTGTGGGGGCGCCGCCGCGGGCCGCGGGACAAACGTGCTGCTGCAACGTCTCTGTCAGATTTGGGTGGCTAGGATGGGCCGGGTACATGCGGACACTCACCAGTTCTCTTCAGCAGCGGCTCCAGAACAGCCGGCGATACGTGGCGTACGCCGCTGGACTGGCCTATCTGCTGTACGTGCTGGTGACCACCGTGTTCAGTCCGCCTGGGGGCCTGCCGCAGTCTTTGCAGGGCCCCAAATACTGGGCGGCGCTGATTACCGTGTGTGGCGGACTGACCCTGCTGGCCGCTCCCAGTCGGCTGCGGGAGATCTCGCTGGCAGCCTTTATCGGGTATCTGACGGCGCTGATCTTCGAGGTACCCAAGCTGGTGGAGCTGGGCCTGCCGCCGCTGCACCTGGGGCTGTGGCTGAACTTGGAGGTCATGGTCTGTTTTCTGGTCTTCGGGTCGCGCTGGGGCGCCGGCCTGGGCGCCCTGATCATCTCGGTGATGCTGCTGGCGCTGGTTCTGGGGGGACCGCAGTCGGCCACCCGCGTCTCGGACTGGACCACGGTCATTCTGGTGCTGGTCGTCACCGGCTTTATCTCCTATGTCAGCATGAGCTTTACCGAGAGAAATCTGCTGATGAGCGCCCAGGACCGTGAAAAGCTGCGCGCTGCCCGGCTGGACGCGGTGACTGAGGTGTATGGCCGCGGCGCAATCGAGGAAGAGCTGCAGCGCGCCCTGCGCTTTGCCCGTGAGTCCAACACGCCCATGAGCGTGATCGTCACCGACATCGACCACTTCAAGGCGGTCAATGACCGTTACGGACACGCCACCGGGGACGACGTGCTGCGGGCGGTGGCCAAGCGGCTGCGGCGCAACGTGGGCGGCTCGGGTGGGCTGGTGGGCCGCTGGGGCGGCGAGGAATTCGTCGTGCTGCTGCCTGGCATTTCCAAGACCGACGCCCTGGCGGTGGCCGAGCGACTGCGCCGCGAGATCAGCGAGCAGCCGCTGGCCGACCTGCGGGTCACGGCCAGTTTCGGGGTGGCCGCCTACCGGGGTGCCCACGACACCCCCGATCAGCTGTTCGGACGCGCCGATCTGGCGATGTACGAGGCCAAGAACGCGGGCCGGAATGCGGTGCGGTAAGGCCCGTGCCCGGGTAATGCAGTACCTGCAACACTTTCTTTCCTGATTGAAAGATGAAGCCCGGGGAGGCTCAGGTCCGGTCCGGTACCCTCAACGCGGATGGAACGCCGGGAGAAGCGCCGCCTCGGCCTGGGTGACATACCCGCGGGTCAGCACGTTCATGTCCCCGCCCGGAAGCGGAAGAATCAGCACGTCGGCCAAGCGGGTGCCGGGAGCCGGTCGCCAGCCCTGCCCCTGCGGCGTCTGAACCGTGCTGGCTCCCTCGCCCGCAAGATCCTGGGCGGTGAACTGCGGCGCCGTAAAATGCAGGAACCACGCCAGGGGCCGGGCGTCGCTGTCGTACTGCACCACAATTTCCCGGGCGGGCAGCGGCGGGCGCGTGGTCCAGGTGGCGCGGCGCAGGCTGCCGGGGATGCGCTCGCGCATGTCGGCCTGGGCGTCGTAGGCACCGGTGGCGGTGAACAGAACCCGCGACACCAGGTCCTCGGATGGCTCCCCGGCGGCTCCGGCCTGCGCCGGCTGACGGCAGGCTCCCAGGGCCAGGGGCAGCAGCGCGGCCAGCAGCACGGAAGGAGTGTGGACCCTCATCGCCCGCCACCATACGCCCGGACCCGCCCGCGTGTATGTGCGAACATCCGGGGCATGGGCGCGCACCACCTCTCGCTGCTGCTGACCGGGGCGCTGCTGGGGCTGCTCTGTCTGCTGGGGCTGTCGCTGCAGCTGGGCTGGCGGGCCGGCGCCTCGCGCGCTCCGCACCACGCGCTGTTCTTCGGGGTCTGCGTGGGCACACTGGTGGCCCTGGCCCTGAGCGGCTGGGCGGGCGGACGCTGGTGGGCGCTGTTGCCCGCGCTGGGACTGCTGCTGCTGATGCCGCGGACCCGTCCAGGCCGCGCCGGGCACTGGCGGCTGGCGCTGTGGTGTGCGCTGGCCTACGGGCTGGGCGCGTGGGCGGCGTGGTAGGAGCCGTGCTGCTAGCCTGCCCCCATGACCCCCCTTTTCCCTGAGCCCCTGCCGCTGATCGAGGGCATGCTCGCGCGGCGCACGACCAACGGTCCCTTTCTGCCGGGGCCGGTCCGGCGCGAGGACCAGCACACCCTGATGCGGGTGGCCCAGGCTGCTCCCAGCCACTTCAACAGCCAGCCGTGGCGCTTCGTGTTGATCGAGAACCCCGAGACCATCGGGCGGGTGGCCGAACTGGCGGGCCAGAGCATGACCGAGCTCATTGAAGCGGGACTGTTCTTCGAGCGCTACCGCCGGTATTTCCGGTTCTCGGAGGCCGAGCTGGAAGAAAAGCGCGACGGCATTCACATCGACCACCTGCCCGGCCCGCTCAAGCCCTTTACCCGGCAGGTCTTCAGCGACGCGGGCCTGCGGGTCATGCGGCAGCTGGGCGTGCCCAGGAAACTGGGCGAGGACAACCGCCGGCTGGTGGCCGGCAGTCCGCTGCTGCTCGCCGCGCTGCTGGACCGGACCGAGTACCGCCCCGGAGAACTGTCGGGCTTTTACAGCGTCTTTGGCCTGGGAGCGGCCATGGAGAACATCTGGAACGCGGTGGGGGCGCTGGGCATGGGCATCCAGTTTGTCAGCACGCCGATGGAGATTCCGCGGCACTGGCAGAGCCTCAAGGACCTGCTGGCCGTGCCCGACGACTTGGAGCTGATGGCGGTCTACCGCCTGGGGTACCTGCCGCCGCAGGGAGCGCGTCCGAGCATCGACTGGAGCAGCCGCCACCGCAAACGGCTGTCCCAGTTCGTGTACCGCGAGACGTGTGCCCAGCCCGAGGCCGGTGAATTCACGTCCGGGTTCGGGGAGCAGATCCGTGCGGACTGAGCTCCCTGCGAGTCTCTGGACACGCTCAACCCCGGCCCATCCAGCCCACCAGCCCACACGCCAGACTCCAGGGCGGAGGAATTTCCGATGACCCATACCGACGCTTCACCCGACGCCGCCCGCAGCGGCACCTTCCAGATTGGCGGCGACCTCTCGGTCAACCGCCTGGGCTTTGGCGCCATGCGCGTGACCGGGGACGGAATCTGGGGCGATCCCGCCGATCCCGAGGGTGCTCTCGAAACCCTGCGGCGGCTGCCCGAACTCGGCGTCAACCTGATCGACACTGCCGACAGCTACGGCCCTGCCGTGAGCGAGGAGTTGATTCATCAGGCGCTGCACCCCTACGACACCGTGGTGATCGCCACCAAGGCCGGCCTGACCCGCACCGGTCCCAATGTGTGGGTGCCGGTGGGCCGGCCCGAGTACCTCAAGCAGCAGGCCTACCTGTCCCGCCGCCGCCTGGGGGTGGAGCGCATTGATCTGTGGCAGCTGCACCGCATTGACCCGAAGGTGCCGCGTGATGAGCAGTTCGGGGCCATCCGCGAACTGATGGACGAGGGCGTGATCCGTCACGCCGGGCTCAGCGAGGTCAATGTCGAGGAGATCGAGGCCGCCCGCGAGGTCTTTCCGGTCGCTACCGTGCAGAACCTCTACAACCTGGTCAACCGCAAGTCCGAGGACGTGCTGGATTACTGTGAGCGCGAGAACATCGGCTTTCTGCCGTGGTACCCGCTGGCGGCGGGCAGCCTCGCCAAGGACGGCAGCGTGCTCGCCGAGGTCGCCCGGCGCCTGAACGCCTCGCCGTCGCAGGTGGCGCTGGCGTGGGTGCTCAAGCGCAGCCCGGTGATGCTGCCCATTCCCGGAACCGGCAAGGTCCGGCACCTGGAAGAGAATGTGGCCGCCGCAGGCCTGACCCTGACCGATCAGGACTTCCAGAAGCTGGACGAGGTCGGCCGGGAGGAATGGGAGAAGAACCGGACCTGAGCCGGGCACAGCCGGGCGGCGCGGGCGGGGGTGAAGATCCCTCCCGGCCTCCCGCACGTTTCTCCCGGCCCGCGCGCGGCAGAATGCCCCGATGAGTTCTGCTTCCTGCCCGCCTGTCGTGCGCTCGCTGGTCACGGGCACGCCTCCCCACCATGTTCCGCAGGGGCAGCTCAGGGAAGCGGCCCGCACGTTGTTTCCGCGCATGGCGGCGCGGCCGCAGATGCTCGACGTGTTCTCCAACGCCCAGATTGACGTGCGGGCGCTGGCCCGTCCGCTGGAGTGGTACCTGCAGCCGCGGGGATTTGGCGAGAAGAATGCCGTCTTCGTTGAGGAGGCGCGTGCGCTGATCACCCGGCTGGGGGCCGAAGCCCTGCGGCAGGCGGGGGTCGCTCCCGCCGAGGTGGACGCGGTGATCGTCGTGAACACCAGCGGGCTAAGCACGCCCAGCCTGGACGCGTGGCTGATCGAGGCGCTGAAACTTAACCGGCACGCCGCACGGCTGCCCGTGTGGGGGCTGGGCTGTGCGGGTGGAGCCGCCGGACTGGCGCGGGCGGCCGATCTGGTGCGTGCGGGCTTTCGCCGGGTGCTGTACGTGTCGGTGGAACTGTGCAGCCTCACGCTGGTCAAGGGCGATGAGTCAAGCAGCAACTTCGTGGGAACGGCCCTGTTCGCCGACGGCGCGGCAGCCCTGGTCGTCACCGCAGCGGACGTGCCCGGTCCGCCCGCCCTGCTGTCCCTGAGCGGTGCGCGCAGCACCCTGATCGAGAACAGCGAGGACATCATGGGCTGGGATGTGGTGGACGACGGCCTGAAGGTCCGCTTCAGCCGCGACATTCCGGCGCTGGTGCGCCGCATGATGCGCCAGAACGTGACCGACGCCCTCGCGGCCCACGGCTGGAACCGGGAGGAGGTGGGCACCTTCGTTGTCCACCCGGGCGGCGTGAAGGTGCTGGCCGCGTACGAGGAGGCGCTGGACCTGCTGCCCGGCGCGCTGGACAGCAGCCGCCGGGTGTTGCGGGCCTACGGCAACATGAGCAGCGCGACCGTCTTGTTCGTGTTGCAGGAGGTGCTGAAGGCGGCTCCGCGCGGCAAGGCCCTGCTCAGTGCCATGGGCCCCGGGTTCAGCGCGGAGCATGTGCTCGTGGATTTCGGTTAGGGGTCCGGAGTCCCGGCCTGGAACAGGAGAAACAAGAGCCTGTCCTCCCGTACCCAGGAGTCGGGTCCGCTCCGTACACCGCGATCACGAAACACGGACCGTGGCAGGCCCAGATCGGGCCGCACGGTCCATCTTCTGCGTCTCTGTCAGAGGGGAGGAAGCTGTGAAGTGCGGCCGTTCAGGTCTTCTCGTCTCCGTCCACCGTCTTCTGCGGGTCGGCGGCGGCCCCGCTCGCCGGCAGGCCATCCTTCATGCCCCCGAAGCTGGGGGGGTTGATCGCGTCGCCGCCCTGCGTCTCGGGCCGGGGGTCAAGGGTACTGGCGACCTGCTGGGCCTGGGAGGTCGTTCGTCCGGCCCCCGCCTGCCCATCGCCCTCCTGCGCCCAGTACTCCTGTTTCTCACCGTCGCTGGGGTCCTTGAGCGTCCCGGTCTGCCAGTTGTCGTTGGTCTGGACCGCCGTCTGCGGTACGTTGTCCTGCGCTTCTCCCTGCGGTTTGCCTTGTGCCATGCCTGGACCTCCCGGAGGGCCGTTACGAACGCTGGTTGGGGTTTTTCAGGGTGTCCGTGCCGATCACGCTCTCGGGCAGGTTCTCGGCCTGACGGGCTTTTTCCTGCATTCCCGTCTTCTGCACGCCCTTGATGTCACTCAGGTCGTTGGTGTCCTTGGTTCCGCCCTGCGGGCTGTGGTTTTCCTGGGCGGGGTGGTTGGCGTCATTGCGGTCGGGTTTGCCTTCTCCCATGGTCTGAGCACCTCCTTGGTTGATCTGGTCAGCCCAGGCTAGGGCAGGGCAGGCCGGGTTGTGGTGCGAGACAGATTTAGAAGGCTTTGGTGATCGTGGGTCCGGACTACAGCCGGTGCCTGAGCAGGCGCAGGCCCATGAACACCACAAAGACCGTGCCGCCCTCGTGCGCGACCACGCCCAGCGGCAGCGGAATCTGTCCGGCCACCGCCAGCGGCGCAACGATCAGGATGACCCCGAAAGCAAAACTCAGGTTGAGGATCACGGTGCGCCGGGCGTCCCGGGCCAGGCGGATTGCGCCCGCCAGCCGGCCCAGGTCGTTTTGCATCAGCACCACGTCGGCGCTCTCGATGGCGACGTCGGTGCCGCTCGCCACGGCGATGCCCAGATCGGCGCGGGCCAGCGCGGGCGCGTCGTTTACCCCGTCGCCGACCATGGCGACCGGGCCCGGCAGTTCCCCGATGATTCGCAGCTTGTCCTCGGGCAGCAGTTCGGCGCGGTACTCGGTCAGGCCAATGTCGTGCGCCACGCTCTGGGCAACCTGCTGGCGGTCGCCGGTCAGCATCACCGGGTGGGCCACCCCTGCCTCACGCAGGTCGGCGATGGCCTGGGCAATGCCGGGGCGCAGCGTGTCGGCCACGCCCATCACGCCCACCACCCGGGTGTCCAGGCCCACGATCACGCTGCTGCTGCCCTGCGCGTTCAGCCCGTCCAGCGCGGCCTGCTGCTCAGGGGTCAGGGCCGCGCCCTCGCGCGTCATCAGGCGCAGGTTGCCGGCCCAGACGCGCTCGCCCGTGTCCAGCGTGGCCGTGATGCCCAGTCCGGGTACCGCCTGGGCGCCCCGCACCGGCACCGGAGAGACTCCAGCCTCACGCGCCGCGCCCACGATGGCCTGTGCGATGGGATGTTCGCTGTGGCTTTCCAGGCCGGCGGCCAGCGCGAGGGTCCCCGGCTCATCGTCGGCCAGAAAGCGGGTGACCGTCATCTTGGCCTGGGTCAGGGTGCCGGTCTTGTCGAAGGCCACGGTTTGCACGCGGGCCAGGGTGTCCAGGGCCGCGCTGCTCTTGAACAGCACGCCCGAACGCGCCGCGGCCGCCATGGCGCTGAGCATCACGGCGGGAGTGCTGATAACGACCGCGCAGGGACTGGCCACCACCATGAAGGTCATGGCGCGGTACCACGCGGCGTCGACCGACAGCCCAAAAGCGTAGCGCAGCAGCGCAAACACAGCGGGCACCAGCAGCAGCACGGCAGTGGCGTACGGACTTTCCCAGCGCTCGGTCAGCGACTCGGTGCGGCTCTTGGCGGTCTGGGCCTGCTCCATCAGCGTGACCAGCCGCGCCAGCGTGCTTTCCCCGGCGGGACGCAGCACCTGGGCTTCCACGCTGCCGTTCAGGTTGACCGTTCCCGAGGCGAGTTCTGCGCCGACCACCTTGTCGATGGGCACGCTCTCGCCGGTGATGGGCGACTCGTCCACGGCAGTTTGCCCGATGGTGACGCGGGCGTCGGCGGCAATGCGTTCACCGGGCTTGACGATCAGCACGTCTCCGATGCGGATCTCGTTCAGTTCGCACCAGCGTTCGCGTCCGTCGCGGCGCACGGTTGCTCCGTCGGGATTCAGATTCATCAGGGCGCCGATGGCCTGTTTGGTGCGGCCCATGGCCCAGTCCTGCAGGGTGTTGCTCAGGCTGAACAGGAACAGCAGAATGGCGCCGTCTGCCGCCTGTCCGATGCTCGCCGCCCCCAGCGCGGCAAGGACCATCAGGAGATCCACGTCCAGCTTGCGTTCCACGAACAGGCTGTGCAGCGCCTCGCGCCCGGCGGGAATGCCTCCGGCGAGGTAGGCGAGCAGGTATCCGCCCCACATCACTGCTGGACTGTTCAGCAGATACTGGCCCGCCACACCCACGAGCAGGCCCAGCAGGGTCAGGGCCGTCATCGTCACAGCAAAACGCAGCTGTGGAGAGAGGTTGAAGCGGCTGGGCTGTTTCGGCGCGGCAAAATCGGCGCGGGTAGAAGTGGTCAAGGGCAGGCCTCCTGGCAGGTCTGAGAAGGGGGAGGAAGAATCTTAATAGGAAAGATTCTCAATAAGAAGGATTTTACGCCTCCCCGCCTCCAAACTCAACGCTCCATCCTGAGCGGAGAACTCGGGATGGAGCGTTGCGGCGGGAGCCTGTGGTGGTGGGTCCGGACTGTGGTGCAGGTGGTGGGGGCGGGGGCGTTTTCCCCATTGCCGCCCCAAATGTCAGCCCCGCACCTCGGCCGCGAGGTTCAGCGCCGCCTTCTTGAGGGTCACCGCTCCCTGGCCCGCTGCCAGCACCTCGCCGGTGTTGCCGTCCACCACGCGGGCCACCGCGCGGGCCGCTCCGCTGCCGTCGGGTTCCACCACCAGTTCCAGGCGCTGTCCTGGCCCCAGCTGCTGCGCGGCGTAGTTCAGCACCCAGTCGCCCCAGTTGACGTTTTCCGGTCTGGGAGCGCTCGCTTTGGCCTCCTGTTTCTCGCGGTAGGCCTGGGTTTTCTGGTCCACGTGCGTGCGGATGACCTCGAAGCGTTCGGGGGCGCTGAGCGTGCCCAGCGGAACCTCGTCGCCGCTGTCGGGATGGTGAACGGTGGCGTCGGCATCCAGCTTGCGGACCACGCTCGCCATGATCCGCACCTCGGCGGCCGGGACCTCCCACGGCAGATCGTCGTCTGATTCATGGGCAGGGTCTGGTGCGGGCGCGGCGGCCTCGACCAGCCGGGCCACAACGCGCTGCTGCTCGGGCTCCATCTCGGTGACCAGCCGTGCGGCGGCCCGGAAGCTGCGTGCCTGCGCCTCGGTTCTGGGCTGGATGCCCAGCGGCTCGAGTACCCGCGCCACGTCGGCGGCCTCGATCAGGCGCCCGGCCTGCGGGCCAGTGAACCCCCAGCGGCTTTGCAGGTACGCCTCAAAGCTGTCGTGGGTGGTGCGGTAAAACCCGTTGTCGCGGATCTCGCTCAGGGCCTGTCCGGTCCGGCGAAAGTCGCGCAGGCCGTCGCGGACGGTCTGTTCCAGGGCACTCAGGCGGGCGGCTTGGTGGGGTTCAAGTGGAGCAGTCATGGGCAACCTCGGCAGGAGAGAAAACGGGGGATGGGGGACATTGCGGGACTGTGTTGTTCCTGTAGTAGTTACGGCTGATGAACGTCGTGACCGTGTGGGTGACGCCCGCGCTCATGACCCCCGGCTTATGATGGAGACATCGCCCCACAGGGGCAAGGAGGAGTTCGAACATGGCGATGAACCTTTTCGGCGCGCGCGACACGTTGACCACCCACAGCGGCCAGAAACTCTACTTTTATAACCTGAACAAGTTTGCAGATCAGGGGCATGACATCAGCAAGCTGCCGGTGAGCATCAAGGTGCTGCTCGAAAGCGTGTTGCGTGAGGCCAACGACTACGACGTGCGGCGCGAGGACGTGACCACCGTGGCCGGGTGGAAGCCCGTCAACGAAGAGGTGGAGATTCCCTTCAAGCCCGCCCGCGTGATTCTGCAGGACTTCACCGGCGTGCCTGCGGTGGTGGACCTCGCCGCCATGCGCAGCGCGATGGTCGCCATGGGCGGCGATCCCAACAAGATCAACCCGCTGATTCCGGTGGATCTGGTCATTGACCACTCGGTGCAGGTCGACGAATTCGGCACCGAGTTCGCGCTCGCGAACAACATGGCCATTGAGTTCGAGCGCAACCGCGAGCGCTACGAGTTCCTCAGATGGGGCCAGCAGGCCTTCGACAACTTCGGCGTGGTGCCGCCCGCCTCGGGCATCGTGCACCAGGTCAACCTGGAGTACCTCGCCAAGGGCGTGCAGAGCCGCCCCGAGGACGACGGCGTGGTCGTGTACCCCGACAGCCTCGTGGGCACCGACTCGCACACCACCATGATCAACGGCCTGGGCATCGTGGGCTGGGGCGTGGGCGGCATCGAGGCCGAGGCCGTCATGCTCGGCCAGCCCATCTACATGCTGATGCCCGAGGTGATCGGCTTCAAGATCACCGGCGCGATGCCCGAGGGGGCCACCGCCACCGACCTAGCGCTGCGCGTGACCCAGATGCTGCGCGAGAAGGGCGTGGTCGGAAAGTTCGTGGAGTTCTACGGCGCGGGCCTGAGCAACATGACCCTGCCCGACCGCGCGACGATCGCCAACATGGCCCCCGAGTACGGCGCGACCATGGGCTTTTTCCCGGTGGACGACGAGGCGCTGCGTTACCTGCGCCGCACCGGCCGCCTGGAAGACGAGATCGAACTGGTCGAGGCGTACTACAAGGCCCAGGGCATGTTCCGCACCGACGAAACGCCCGATCCCGTGTTCACCGACACCATCGAGCTGGACCTGGGCACCATCGTTCCCAGCCTGGCCGGACCCAAGCGTCCGCAGGACCGCGTGAACCTCAGCGACATGCACACCGTGTTTGCCGAGGCGCTCACCGCTCCCGTCAAGGGCCGCGGCTTTGAGCTGCCCGAGGGCAAGCTGAACGCGCAGGGCACGATCACCGGCACCGACCTCAAGATCGGCCACGGCGCGGTGACGCTGGCCTCCATCACCTCCTGCACCAACACGAGCAACCCCAGCGTCCTGATCGCCGCCGGTCTGGTCGCCAAGAAGGCCGTGGAACTGGGCTTGACCACCCAGCCCTGGGTCAAGACCTCGCTGGCCCCCGGCAGCCGGGTCGTCACTGATTACCTGGAGAACGCGGGCCTGCAGACCTACCTGGACCAGATCGGTTTCAATACGGTCGGCTACGGCTGCATGACCTGCATCGGCAACAGCGGGCCGCTGCCCGAGCCCATCGTGGACGCCATCAACGAGGGTGATCTGGTCGCCGCGAGCGTCCTGAGCGGCAACCGCAACTTCGAGGGCCGCATCAACCCGCACATCAAGGCCAACTACCTCGCCTCGCCGCCCCTGGTCGTGGCCTACGCGCTGGCCGGAACGGTCGTGAACGACATCGTCAATGATCCCATCGGCACGGGCAAGGACGGTCAGCCGGTGTACCTGCGCGACGTGTGGCCCAGCAACGCCGAGATTCAGGACATCATGGACCGGGCCATCAACGCCGAGATGTTCAAGAAGGTCTATGACGGCATCGAGAAGAGCAATGCCGACTGGAACGCCATTCCCGTTTCCGAGGGTGCGCTGTACGACTGGAATGCAGACAGCACCTACATCCAGAACCCGCCGTTCTTCGAGACGCTGGCCAACGGCCCCAGCGAGATCGTGAGCATCGAGGGCGCGCGCGTGCTGGTCAAGGTCGGCGACAGCGTGACCACCGACCACATCTCGCCGGCCGGCAGCTTCAAGGCGGATACCCCCGCCGGCAAGTACCTGACCGACCGCGGCATCAAGCCGGTGGACTTCAACTCCTACGGCAGCCGCCGGGGCAACGACCGCATCATGACGCGCGGCACCTTTGCCAACATCCGCCTGAAGAACCAGCTGGCTCCCGGCACCGAGGGCGGCTTTACCACCGACTTCACCACCGGCAACGTGACCTCCATCTACGACGCCGCGCAGAACTACAAGGCGAGCAACATCCCGCTGGTCGTGCTGGCCGGCAAGGACTACGGCATGGGCAGCAGCCGCGACTGGGCCGCCAAGGGCACCATGCTGCTGGGAGTGAAGGCCGTGCTCGCCGAGAGCTTCGAGCGCATCCACCGCAGCAACCTGGTGGGCATGGGCGTGCTGCCGCTGCAGTACAAGAACGGTGAGACCGCCGAGTCGCTGGGCATCGCGGGCGACGAGATGATCGACGTGGTCCTGCCCACCGACCTGAAGCCGCGCCAGGACGTGACCCTGCGCGTGGGCAAGAACGGCGTGACCCGCGAGATCACCGTGCAGTGCCGCATCGATACCCCGGTTGAGATCGACTACTACAAGAACGGTGGCATTCTGCAGACCGTGCTGCGCAGCATTCTGGAGCGCAGCAAGGATGAAGTGAAGGCGTAAGCCCGAGCGGACAGCGCGTGCCTGATGAAGTGGGCCCCACCTGGGAAACCGGGTGGGGCCCGCTCCTGCCTGTCTGCTCCATGCCTGCCCCCTGGTTCTGGCCCGCCGACCACACACCGTATGCTGCTGCGCATGGCCCGCAAACGTGCAGAAGACAGCTGGTATGCTCCCCCCAAACCTCCCGAGACCTGTGTGCTGTGTGGCCGTGAAGCGCCGACCATGACCGACCACCATCTGATTCCCAAGTCGCAGGGCCGGCGGCAGGGGGTCAAGCTCGGAGAGATTCCAACGGTCAAGATGTGCGCCGCGTGTCAGGGGTACCTGTCCAAGACCTTCAGCAATTCGGAACTTGCCAACGAGTTGAACACCGTCGAGGCGATCCTTGCACGTGAGGAGGTTCAGAAGTTTGTGGCCTGGGTACGCAAGCAGCCCCTGACCAAGGGCGTGCGCGTGCATTAGCGGGGAGCCGACCTCACGTCAGTCGAACTTGGGTCAGCGGACCGGCGTATATCCTGTAAATATGGCCCGCCGTCTGCTTCTGTCTGCCCTGACCCTTCCGCTGCTGCTGAGCGCCTGTATGGACCAGATGGCGCCGCCCGAGCAACCCCGCCCCCCGACCCCGCCGCCCATCATTGACCCGCCGGCGTGCTCTACCGCACCGACCGGGCTGGGCGTGGCGGGGGTGAGGGCACAGGTGGTGCGGGCGGCACGGGTGGGCGCTCAGGGCTGGAACGCCCCACACGTGCCCGGCGAGGTGTTGATCGTGTCTGCCGGCGGCAAGGTCCTGGGGGCGCAGGCGCTCCGGGCCCTGGCAGGGGTGCAGGTCACCGAGGTAGGGCCGGGTACCCGGCTGGCGCGCACCCCGGCCGGAGAGGGGGACCAGGCCTTTGCGGCGCGGCTGCAGGCGGCGGGCGTGCGCACCCAACCCAACTTCGTGTACGCGGCGCTGGCGGTGCCCAACGATCCGGGGGTGCCGGGCAACGCCGGAATTTCAATTGGCACCCTGAAGGTGAACCAGACCTACCTGACGCGCGTGCACGCGCAGGACGCCTGGAACGTGCTCGCCGGTCTGGGCAAGACTCCGCTGGGAGCGGCCACCGCCGTGCTGGATTCGGGTCAGGACACCACCCACCCGGAACTGCAGGGCCGCCTGAGCGCACAGGCATCCTTTCTGGACGGATGTCCGGACACCACCTCCGGACACGGCACCGCCACGGCCGGCCTTATCGGCGCGAAGACCAACAACGGGGTGGGGGTGGCCGGGATGGTCTGGGGCGGCCCCCTGATCGGCGTGGAGGTGCTGGGCGAGGACGGAGCCACCACCCTGTCTGTGGCGCAGGGACTGGACTACGCCGTAAAACAGGGTGCCAAGGTCATCAACATCAGCCTGGGCAGCCCCGGGAATCCGGGGGATACGGCGCTGGACGCGGCCCTGGCCTCCGCAGCCAAGAGTGCCGTGATTGTGGCGGCGGCGGGCAACACTGCCGCGGAGGGCGTGTACTACCCGGCGAGTCACCCGGATGTGCTTGCGGTGGGCGCGGTGGGGGCCAAGGACAGCGAACTGGCGTGCTACAGCGCACGGTCCTCGACCAAGCTGCCGCGCGCGCTGGACCTCGTCGCGCCGGGTGGAGCGGGCTTTGGTGCGTGTCCGGGGGCCACGCGGGAGCAGGACCTGCCCGTGCTGCTCGCCGGGGGTGGGTATGGGCTGGAGGCGGGAACCAGTTTCTCCGCTCCTCTCGTCAGCGGCGTGGCGGCGCTGATGCGCGGCGCGAATCCGTCGCTGACGGCGGACCAGACCCGGGCCCTGCTGCTCGACAGCGCGGACCGCTCGGGTGGGCTGCCGCTGCTGAATGCCGAGGCCGCCGTACGTGCGGCGGTGAAGGCCTCCGGTCAGTAAGGCCCTGTCCCGTCAGCAACCGGGCAACACAATCACCCCAGAACTGCCCCGCCGATGCACCGTCGGCGGGGCAGTCTTTGGACGCAGCGCTGTCCTGACCCGTGGCGCTGGACCGTCTGCTGAGAAGCGGTCCGTGCGCTCCGCCGGGCCGCTTGATCCTGCCCTGACGGTACATTCCCACTCAGAGCAGCCGGACACGCACGGCCCAACCCGCGCCATACGCCTCAGCGAAGGTCGCGGTTGTCGGTGGCGAGCGCCGGGGTCTGCAGATGGCGCAGCAGCAGGGCAAACACAACCACAGCGTGCAGGACCAGCAGCCCGAACAGGCCCTCACTCGGCTGGGTGGTGTAGCCGTAGGCACCGACCAGCTGAAACAGGGTCACCACCAGCAGGGCGTTTGGCCGTCGGTCCCGAAAGTGCACAAAAACGTAGGTGCCGCCGATCATGCTGAACAGCAGGGGAAGGGCCAGAACATTGAGCATTTCTTGATCCATGCTTCATTATCCAGGGGGGTTCCTGACATGACTGTCACCTGGATATACCTCCGTCTTGCGTCCACTGTAAGGGCGGGGCCGCTGGCATGTGTAAGCGGATTACCTTAACGCCTACTGCCGCCAGCGTTCCAGCTGCCGGGGGTCAACCGCGTGCTCGCGCAGGCTGCCCACGTCCAGCCAGCCGTCCTGAAAGGTGATGGGCAGGTTGAGCAGATCGTCTTGCAGTTTCAGGACAAAACTCAGTTCGCACGGCTCGGTGACCTCGGCCTGCGTGGACAGCAGGGCGGCATGCAGGGTGCCCAGCCCGCTGCTCGCCTGCGAGCCGACCATTCCCCTCCTGCCGTGCCGCGCCGCCGCCCGCAGCATGGTGAGACCGTCAGTGAATCCGTTGCGGGCGGTCTTGACGTTCAGCACGTCAAAGGTCCCGAAATCCAGTTCACGGTCCAGGTCGGCGGGTGTAAAGCAGCTGTCGTCGGCCACGATGGGCAGGATGCCGCGCCGGTGCAGTTCGGCCCGCGCCCGCAGGTCCCGGACGGGCAGGGGTTCTTCCACGTACATCAGGCCCGCCTCCCGCATGGCCTCCAGGGCGCCGGGAGCGGTCTGCGGGGTCAGGGTCTCGTTGCTGTCGGCGTACAGCGCCACCGTCTCGCCAAAGGCGGCGCGCAGGTCCCGGATAACCGCGAGGTCGCGGGCGTGGTCACGGCCCACCTTCACCTTGAGGCAGCGCACGCCCGCGGCGACCACCCGTTCGGCTTCGGTCAGCATCTCCTGAGCGGGGGCGATGCCCAGGATAAAGCTGACGCGCACGCGGGTCCGGGGTCCCAGCAGCACATCGAAGAGGCTGCTCCCCTGCGCTCGGGCACGGGCGTCCCACAGCGCCATGTCCAGGGCGCCGCGCGCGGTGTGGTTGTTCGCCACGCTGTTGCGCACGCGGTTGAGCGCCGCTTCGTCCGTGATGTCCAGACCCATGAGCGCCGGGGCAAGGTGGGCCAGGATGGCCTCCACGCTGGCGGGCGTCTCGCCGTAGATGGTCGGTCTGGGGGGGGCCTCGGCGACGCCCACCGTGCCGTCTGACAGCGTGACCCGCACCAGCACATGTTCGGCGGCGCTGAGGGCCGAGTGGGCGCCCCAGGCCAGCGCGGAGGTCAGGGGCAGGCGGTAGGGCACGGCCTCCACCCGCTGAACGGTCGCGCCGCTCATGCCCAGGCCTCCACCGCACGCGCGACCTCGGCGGGGCTCAGGGCCACGGTATCCAGCACCAGCGCCCGCCGGGGCGGCAGCGTCCGGAGCAGGGCCTCGGCGGCGGCGGGGTCATAGCTGCGCCGCTCGCTCACCACGATCTTCACCTTGGCCAGGATGTCGGCGGCGCGGTGACCGTCAGCTTCCAGGGCGGCGAGTTCCTCCAGTTCGGCGGGAGTGAACACCTGTGCGCTGCCGGGCAGGGTGGCCAGGGCAGCCCGCAGGTTCATCCGGGGCACGTCTGCAGCGTTCAGCTCGGGGGTGCTCACCCGGTCAAAGGCGTCGGCCCGGCCCAGCAGCCGGCGCACGCGCACTGTATCGGGCGCCCCCAGCGCCACAAACCGCCACTGTGGAAACGTCCGGGCCGCGTACTGCACCTCGTCCAGCCCGCGCAGGCCGTCGAAGATCAGCGGGCCGGTCCAGTGGCGGGTATCGGCCAGCAGGGACCCCAGCGCCTGTGCCATTCCGCCGGGGTGGTCGGCGCGGTACTGCGCGGTCAGGCGAAAGCGTTCCTCGCGGTCATGGACCGGGCCGCCGGCCAGCGGGTAGATCATTACGGCATCGGTGATCTCACGGCGGTCCGGCAGCACGCAGGATTCCGCCCCGGTGTGCAGCGCGGCCACAGCGGTGCTTTTGCCCACGCCGGTGACGCCGACGAGTACGGTCAGCGGCGCCTCGCCCAGCCGGACTTCATGAGGTTCCGGCGGCGTGGACCCGGCGCGGAGGTGGGGCAGGACAGGCGTGACAGTCATGACCTGAGGCTACACTCTGGCTTTCCTAAAGACCGAACCAAGATTCAGTCAAGTGGGGCTGATGCTGCCCAACCCCACATTCCGGGGGACCTTCATAAACTGAGGTCCGGAGGCACCATGACGAGACTTAAGGGCAGTCGCAGAGGAGGAGGCGGTATCTGGCTTCTGATCCTGCTGATCCTGATCGTTGTTTTCCTGCTGCTGTACTTTCTGTACCTCAAGCCCCAGGGCATCCTCAATCTGGGTTTTATCTGAGGTCTGAGTCTGTATTTAAATTGAGAAGCCACACCTGGCTTTCCGCCCCTCTTTGATGAATATGGAGCGTGAACTATGATTAAAGGCAATGACATTATTGGACAGCACGTGGTCGCCATCGACAGCGGCCAGCGCATTGAAGGCGTCCACGATCTGATTTTCGACCATCAGGCCAATCAGGTGCTGGGACTGCTCGTCGACGAGGGAGGGTGGTTCCGCGCTGCCAAGGTGGTGCCCTTCGAGGCGATTCATTCGTTTGGCGAGGACGCCATCATGATCGACTCGGCCGCCGCCGTGACCTCGACCCGGCAGGACGACCGGCTGGCCGATGTGCTCGACAGCGATATCCGCCTGATCGGCATGACGCTGCTCACCACCGACGGTCAGGATCTGGGCAAGATCGCCGACGTGTACTTTGATGAGAAGACCGGGCACGTCGAGGGTTATGAGGCCACCGGGGGTCTG
The DNA here is from genome assembly GCF_014647075.1 of Deinococcus aerophilus. NCBI lineage: Bacteria > Thermotogati > Deinococcota > Deinococci > Deinococcales > Deinococcaceae > Deinococcus > Deinococcus aerophilus. The sequence goes on from NZ_BMOM01000006.1 coordinate 70,694, forward strand.
TTCTCTGACCTCAGCAACGGGCGCACCTTCGTGCCGGCCCCGGAGAACGTGCAGATCGGAGAGCACGCGGCCATCGTGCCGCTCGCCGTGGCTTCCGCCATGCAGGAGCAGGAACCGGGCGGCCTGCGGGGAGCGTTTCACCACGCGGGAGACTCGCTCAAGGACACCTACGGCAACATTGCCGACGCCACCAAGGAACGCCAGAAGGAGTACGTCACCGGCAAGACGGCGGGCAACGACATCATCCTGGAAGACGGCACGGTGCTGATCCGTCAGGGTGAGGTCATCACGGCTGAGCAGGCCGATCAGGCCGAGGAACATGGCCGGCTGACTGCATTGGCGACCTCCGTGACCGGGGGGGCAATCTCAGGAGCCTACGACAACATGGCCGGCGCCAGCCGGGAGCGTCAGAAGGAGTACGCCATCGGCAAGACGGCGGGCAGCGACATTACCGATGACGCCCATGAAGTCATCGTGCGCAAGGGGGAAGTGATTACCGCCGAGCAGGCCGACCGCGCCGAGGCCGCCGGCAAACTGGGGACGCTGGCGTCCTCGGCCACCGGGGGCGTGCTCGTCGCCACCTACGGCAGCGCCCGTGACCGGGTGCAAGAAGGCTATGACGACATCCGGGGCGCGACCGCTGAGCGCCAGAAGGCCTATGTCGTCGGCAAGACCGCCCGCACCGACGTGACCACCGACGCCGGCGAGACGATTGTGTACGAGGGCGGCGTGATCACCGAATTTCAGGCGAACCGCGCCGAACAGACGGGTCGGCTCGGCGCGCTGACCGCCGCCGCCATGGGGGGGCAGGGTCAGGAGCAGGCTGCGGAACATGACCGCCCCGAGGCCACCATCGGCCGCCGGGCCCGGATGGCGGTGCGCGCTCCGGGCGGCAGCGTGGTCGCGGCGCAGGGACAGATCGTTACCCCAGCCATTCTGGAACGGGCCCAGCATCTGGGCGTGGAGCAGCAGCTGATGGACGCCACGCTGACCCGCCGGGACACGGGCAGTGGCACGGGCACCCGCGAAGCCCTGGCGGGCGGCCTGGACAGCGTCTCCGAGGGAGCGAGCAACCTGTGGGACCGGGCCAAGGGCTGGCTGGGTGAGCGGCGTGAGGACGTGGAAACCGCCAACGAGGAGCGCCAGCGGCAGCACCACGAGCAGCGCATTAAAGACGCGCTGGGTCGTCCGGTCAACCGAGTCATCCTGGCCCCCGACGACAGCATCATCCTGAACGTGGGTGAGATCGTGACCCACAAGGCGGTGCAGCTGGCCACCGACAGCGAGGTGCTCGACGTGCTGCTGGGCAGCGTGAGCAAGGAGGCGCCCGACCTCAATCCGCTGAACACGCGGCCCGACGAGCAGGGCCGGGCGGCGCTGGACAGCCAGACGGAACCGGCCCTGCAGAACCGGGCCGTTGATCCCAAATCTCAGGGCTGAGGCGCGGGCCTTCCGTCCATACCCCTTGTCCATCACCATCACACCCATCCGCACCGCCAGTCGGGTCCCCTTCGGGGGATCTTTTTCTGAGTGGGCCTGCCGGGCCGGGACATTCATGGCTTCATCATTCCGGCCCACTTTGCGAGCGGCGGCGCGTTGTGGAGGGCCCTGCCAGGCCTATGCTGGCGGACATGGTCGAAACGTTGATTGGCAATACCCCGCTGGTTCAGCTTCAGCGCGTGACGGAACCCGGCATGGCCGACGTGTTCATCAAGCTGGAGGGCCAGAACCCCGGCGGCAGCATCAAGGACCGCACGGCGCTGGGACTGGTCGAGGACGCCGAACGCAGTGGCCGCCTGAAGCCCGGCGGCACCATCGTCGAGCCGACGAGCGGCAACACCGGGGTGGGGCTGGCGCAGGTGGCGGCGGCCAAGGGCTACCGCCTGATTCTGTGCATGCCCGCCCAGATGTCCGAGGAGCGCAAGCGCACGCTGCGGGCCTACGGCGCCGAGTTGATCCTCACCGATCCCGAGCGGCGGATGCTCGCCGCCATTGAGGAGGCCGAGCGCATCGCTGCCGAGACGGAGGCCGTGATGATGGGCCAGTTCACCAACCCTGCCAACCCCCAGGCCCACGAGCGGACCACCGGCCCGGAATTGTGGACACAGATGGAGGGACGTATCGACGCCTTTGTGTATGGCAGCGGTACGGGCGGCACCATCAGCGGGGTGGGACGGTATCTCAAGCGGCAGGACCCCGGCATTCGGGTGATCGCGGTAGAGCCCGCCCGCAGCAACGTGCTCAGCGGCGGTGAACGCGGCGAGCACGGCTTTCAGGGCATGGGGCCGGGCTTCATTCCCGACAATCTGGACCGCAGCGTGATCGACCAGGTGATCACGGTCTGGGAGGAAGATGCCTATCCGCTGGCCCGCCGCCTGGCAGAGCAGGAGGGCGTGTTCGTGGGCATGAGCAGCGGCGCCAATGCCTGGGCCGCGCTGCAGGTGGCCCGCGAACTGGGCGCGGGCCGAAGGGTCGCCACCATCGCCTGTGACACCGGAGCGCGCTACCTTACCACCGCGCTGTTCAGCGAGGAGACCGGAACGCCCCCGGGCTACCTTCCATATTCACGCGAGAAGATCACCACACCGGCGAGCTGACCGCTGCCGCTCCCGGCCAGCGGTGGGCCACCGGTACTCGGGGCGAACGCTCAGCGCCGCCCGCCGAATATCCCGATCAGGTCGTTGAGGGCATTGCCGTCGCCGTCGCGGTCCAGCACATGGTTCAGGGTGCCGATCATGCCGCCTACCCCGCCGGGAGCCTGGGATGCCGGGGAGCTCTGGGGAGGCAGACCGGAAATCACCGGGCCTCCGCCCAGCACGCCGCCGCCCCGCTCCTGCGGCACCGGACTCTGCGGTGTCGGAGTCTGGGGAGCTGACCCGCCGCCGCCGAGCAGACCGCCGAGCAGTCCTCCCAGGCCCCCTGAACCCGAGCCGCCCCCCAGCACCCCTCCCAGGATGCTGCCGAGGTTGCCCATGCCCGCGCTCTGGCCCCCGCCCTGCTGCTGGCGGCCCAGGTAGGCCAGAACCAGCGGAGCAGCCAGACTCAGAATCCGCATGGCAAGCTGCGGGTCAATGCCGGCCCGCTGTCCCACGGCGTTGGCGGCGGCCTGCTGCTGATTGCCGAAGACATGCCCGAGGATCTTCTGGCCTGTCTGGGTGTCGGGCAGAGCCCCCTGCTGAAAGCGGTCGAGGGCGCTGCCGTCGTGCTGCTGCAGGGCCCCGGAAAGGGCGGCGGCTCCCTGCGGTTCGGTGGCATTGCGGGTCATGGCCCCGAGCAGCAGCGGAATGGCGGCCTCCAGCGCGGATTCGGCTTGCTGGGGGGTGGCGCCTGTCTGCTGGCTCACCTGCTGCTGCGCCTGGCCCAGTCCGCCGAGCATGTTGAAGATGTCCATCATGGGTTCTGTCCTCCTGAGAAAGAATGGATGCGAATGCCTGTGCCGCCAGCGTACCCCCGCTGTGGAGCACCTGCCCCCGGAGGAGCTTGAGCAATGGCTGAGGTCGGGAAACCGTGCCGGCAAGGGGGTGGGGACCTCTGCCAGATGGCCTATTTGTGCCGCCAGGCCCGGCCCTTAACCTGTGGGCATGCCTGGGTGCCGGGCAGGGGAGAGTCGAATCTGCAGGCTGCGTTGTCCATATCATCTTTTTTCCGGCCCCACGCTGCCCTGTACGCGGCGGTGGCGCGGCTGGGGTTCCGGCGGCAGTTCGCCTACCCGCAAGCAGCGCTGTGGGGCCTGATCACCAACCTGTTTTTTGGGCTGCTGCGGATTGCGGTGCTGGTGGCGCTGTTCGGGCAGCAGCCGCAGGTGGCCGGCTACACCGTGCAGGACGCCATCACCTACACCGGCTTGACCCAGGCGTTGATCATGACCCTGTCGCTGTTCGGCTGGACGGACTTCATGCGGACCATTCACCGGGGAGAGATCGTGGGCGATCTGCTGCGGCCCCACGACCTGCTCGCCTTCTGGGCGGCGCAGGATGCGGGCCGGGCGGCGGGCCAGTTCGTGTTGCGCGGCTTGCCCATGCTGGCCCTGTTTGCCGTGGTGTGGGGCGCGACCTTCCCGGCTGGCGTGGAGGGCTGGACCCTGACGGCGCTGAGCCTGCTGCTCGCCTGGGCCTGCGGCTTTGCTTTCCGCTTTCTGGTGAACTGCGCGGCGTTCTGGTCGCCGGATGCGGTGGGCATCGGGCGCTTTGCCTGGGCGGTGCTGGGCCTGGGTTCGGGATTCCTGATGCCGCTGGCCTTCTTTCCGCCGGGGGTTCAGCAGGTGCTGGCCCTCACGCCCTTTCCCAGCATGATGAACACCACCGTGGAGGTGTGGTTGGGGGTCAGGACCGGCGCACAGGCCCTGGCGGGTCTGACCGTGCAACTGGGCTGGGCGCTGGCGCTGTTTGCGCTGGCCGCCGCCGTGCTGTCGCGCGGGTTAAGGCGGCTGGAGGCGGCGGGTGGATAGGCCATTCGCCGCTTCACCCCAGGACCAGACCGACGGACCTCTGGCCTCGGCCACCCACCATCTGCGTCTGTACTTTCTGCTGTTGCGTGCCCAGGCCCGTTCGCAGGCCGTTTACCGCCTGTCGTTCGCGCTGGACGCGGTGGGATCGGCCTTCATCACGCTCGCCGAGTTCGCGGCGTTCGCGCTGGTGCTGCCGCGTTTCGGTACGCTGAGCGGCTGGACCCTGGGCGAGGTGGCGTTGCTGTACGGTCTGGCCGAACTGGCCTTTGTGCTGATGGACCTGCTGTTCGGCGGTTTCGATGCTCCCAACCTGAGCCAGCATGTCCGCAGCGGCAGCTTCAATACCTTTCTGCTGCGGCCCGCGCCCCTGCGCCTGCAGATCTTCGGTTCGGATTTTGCCCTGCGGCGCGTGACACGGATCTTCCTGGCGGCGGGGATTCTGGCCTACGGCGTATCCGCGTCGGGAGCGGTCTGGACTCCAGAAGCCACCCTGCTCCTTACCGGCAGCGTGGTGGGCATGATCGCCTTCTTCGGCGGGCTGTTCGTTATCGGCGGCACGCTGACGTTCTGGACGGTGGAGAGTGTGGAGGCCATGAACGTCCTTACCTACGGCGGGCGCACCCTGATTTCTTACCCGATGGACATCTACGGTCAGTTTTTGCGCAAGACCTTCACCTACCTGCTGCCCGCCGCCTTCCTGTCCTACTTTCCGGTGCTGTCCGTCCTGGGCCGTCCTCTGCCCGATGGATTGCCGCTGGTGGCCGCGTACCTGTCGCCCCTCATCGGGCCGTTGATGCTGGCCGCCGCCTTCGCTTTCTGGCGGGTGGGGGTGCGGCATTACGGGGGAACGGGAACGTGAGTTCAGCAAAAGGAGCCGTATGATCACCGTCGAACACCTTAAAAAAACCTTCCGCACGCGCCAGGGTGGCGTGTTGCGCGGATCAAGCGTCACCCTGGAAGCCGTGCGTGACGTGAGTTTCAGCGTGGCGAGGGGAGAAATCGTGGGCTACCTGGGCCCGAACGGGGCGGGCAAGAGCACCACCATCAAGATGCTCACCGGTCTGCTCGTTCCCGACAGCGGCCGGGTAGAGGTGGGGGGGCTGGTGCCGTGGCGGCAGCGCCGGGCGCATGTGGCGCGGCTGGGGGCGGTATTCGGCCAGCGCACGACGCTGTGGTGGGACCTACCGGTTCACGAGTCACTGGAGCTGCTGAGGCACGTCTACCGGGTGCCGGAAGCCCGGTTCCGCCAGAATCTGCGCGACTTCACCGAATTGCTGGAACTGGGGCCATTCCTGAACACCCCTGCCCGCGCCCTGAGCCTGGGCCAGCGCATGCGCGCCGACCTCGCTGCCGCGCTGCTGCACGATCCCGAACTGCTGTTTCTGGACGAACCGACGGTGGGCCTGGATGTGGTCGCCAAGGAGCGCATCCGCGAATTCATCCGGTATGTCAATGCTGCGCGGGAGGTGACCGTGCTGCTCACCACCCACGACCTGACCGATGTGGAGCGGCTGGCCCGCCGCGTGATGATCATTGACCACGGCTCACTGCTGTACGACGGTGATCTGGCGCAGTTGCAGGCCCGCTACGGCAGCGCCCGCGAACTGGTGGTGGACTTCGAGGCCGCGCCGACCGACCCGCAGGTGCCGCAGCTGACGCTGCTGGGCACAGACGGCCCGCGCGTGCGCTACGGCTTCACCGGAGCCGCCGCTGCCCCGATTGCCCGCGTGACCGCCCACGCGCCGGTCCGCGACATCACCGTGAAGGAGCCGGACATCGAGGCCACGGTCCGCCGGATTTACGAGGGCGGGCTGCTGCGGGACGGGAGAGCATGGAGGGGATGAAGCAACCGGACCGCAGGCCAGAGGCCGAACATCGTGGCTCAGCGCCCAGCGTCAGCACACCGCTGCTGTTTCTGGTCCTGCTGAGCGTGGTGGCGGCGTTTTCGGTGGTCCCGATTCTCGTGAGTCCCAGCGAACATCGGTTCGGGCCGTGGCTGGCTGCCCTGATTCCCCTGCCGGTTCTGTTCGGGTGGTGGTTCTGGGCACGTCACCGACAGCATCCACAACGGATGTTCGTTATCGGGCTGGCCTTCGCTGCCATGCAATGTTTCTCCGTGGTGGGGCAGATCTTCGTTCTGGGCGAAGCTTATCGCCGCACCATCGGGTTCATGTGGCTGAATCTGGGTGTGGCTGGCCTGGCATTCATCGGCGGAGTGATCTATCTGTGGGTTCAGACGCGCAGGGGCAGACGAGATTAAACCTGGCGCCCAACGTTTTCCTGGCCTGAGTGCTGGACTGCACAGGCGCTTCAGACGTACTGGAGCTGCGGTGGGGATGCACAGGGCTGCGCAGCGCTGCCCTCCCGGCCTGACCGCTGACCATTCTCATTTCATGCCCCCCTAAGTTCAGGGCTGTGTCTGATGTTCTGAATGCCGAGGCCCTGCTGGGGGCGCTGCTTATTTTTTCTCTGCGGATCGTGGACGTGTCGCTGGGCACGCTGCGCATCGGGATGCTGGTGCGCGGCAAACAGACGGCTGCCGGGGCGCTGAGTTTCTTTGAGTCGCTGATCTGGCTGCTCGCCGCCGCCAAGGTGCTGAGCACGCTGGACAGCCCGCTGCAGTTCATCGCCTACGCGGGCGGCTATGCCTCGGGCACCATGCTGGGTTCCAGCATCGAGCGCTGGCTGGCGGTGGGCAAGGTGGTGCTGCGGATCATCGTGCCGGTGGGGGCGCCCGATGTGCAGGAGGCGCTGCGTCAGGCCGGGTTCTATGTCACCACCGTCAACGCCTCGGGCCGCGACGGCGAGGTCCGGATCCTGTTCAGCGTGATTGCCCGCAAGAAGATCAAACGCGCTTTCCAGGTGGTGGAGGCGGCCTATCCCAAGGCCTTCATCACCGTGGAAGAGGTCACCACCGCCCAGCTTCAGGACACCGTGACCCGCCAGGAACGTCAGTCGTTTCGCCGCCTGCGGATGATGCGCAAGTAACCCGGGCGCCAGAAGCTCCAGAAGCGTGTGCGTGGCAAAGCAGGCGGGCCGCCCAGGGTAACTGGGGTGGCCCGCCTGCTCTGGTGTTCGCCTACTTCAGGGTTGCGGCTGCTTCTTGTCCTGTGGCGCGGGCGTCCGCGCGGCCTTCTTCAAGGGGGCCGGCGCAGGGAACTCGCTCTTGAGGCCCTTGAGCAGGCTGACGCACATGCCGATCATGATGATGCTGAACGGCAGCGCGGCGACCACACTGGCCGACTGCAGGCCCGCCAGACCACCGCTGAGCAGCAGCGCCACGGCAATCATGCTCTGCATGACGCCCCAGGTCAGCTTCACCGGATTGCTCGGCTCGCCCTTGCCTCCACTGGACTGCAGGCCCAGCACGTAGGTGGCCGAGTCGGCGCTGGTGATGAAAAACGAGGCGATCAGCAGCGTGGCAATGCCGGTCAGAATGTGCCCCAGAGGCAGGCCCTGCAGCAGGGCAAACAGGGCGGTAGAGATGTCGGCCTCGGTGGCCTGGGTCACGGCCGTCTTGCCGGCCAGGGCACCGTTCAGGGCGCTGCCCCCGAACACGCTGAACCACGCGAAGCTGACCAGCGCGGGGACGCCCAGCACGCCCAGCACAAATTCCTTGATCGTGCGCCCACGCGAGATGCGCGCGATGAACAGCCCCACGAAGGGTGCCCAGGCAATCCACCATGCCCAGTAGAAGATGGTCCAGCCGCCGACCCAGGTGGCCCCGGTAAAGGGAGTCAGGCGGGTGGACAGATTGATCAGATCCTGCAGGTAACCGCCCACACTGGTGGTGAAGGTGTCGAGCAGAAACACCGTGGGTCCAAAGACAAATACGCCCAGCATCAACAGGCCCGCGAGGACCACGTTGGTGTTCGACAGCAGCTGAATGCCCTTGCTCAGGCCGGTCATGGCGCTGATCAGGAACAGCACGGTGACCACAGCGATGATCGTGAGCTGTGAAGTGGTGCCGATGCTCAGGCCAAAAGCACTGTTCAGTCCGCTGTTGATCTGTATGGCGCCGAAGCCCAGCGAGGCCGCGACCCCGAACACCGTGGCAATAATGGCCAGCACGTCAATGGTTTTGCCAATGGGTCCCTCGACCTTCTTGCCCAGCAGGGGCCGGAAGGTCCGGCTGATCAGGGTGGGTTCGTCGCGCCGGAAGGAGAAGTACGCGATGCTCATGGCCACCACGCTGTAGATGGCCCAGGGATGCAGCCCCCAGTGGAAGAAGGAGTACTTCAGGGCGGCGCGGGCGGCCTCGGGCGTTTCGGGCGTCAGGCCGCCGGGTGGAGTCAGGTAATGCGAGACCGGCTCGGCCACTCCGTAGAACACCAGGCCAATGCCCATGCCTGCGCTGAACAGCATGGCAAACCACGACAGGGTGCTGAACTCGGGTTGTTCGTCGTCCTTGCCCAGCTTGATCTTGCCGTAGCGGCTGAACGCCAGAAAACCGCAGAACAGCAAGAAGGCCAGCACGGCCAACAGGTAGTACCAGCCGAAAGTGCTGGTGGTCCAGGTCACGGCGGCGCTGGCCGCAACCCCCAGGCCCGCCGGACTCAGCAGCCCCCACAACACAAAAGCGGCGATGATCGCCAGGGAAAGATAAAGAACCAAGGTCATGACCTCCAGAGCACCCGTTACACAGGGCAAGAAAAGAATACAGGGGCTTTCGTCGTCCGGACCGGCAGAAAACAGTCTCAATCTTCCGGGTCACAAAAGACACAAGTCTTTACCTTAACCCAGCTTCATGAATGAAATGCGGGTCAGACTGCATTAGCCTGCCGGATATGCAGGCCCTCACCTTGCCTCCCGGATTTTTTGATCGCGATCCTGTTCGGGTGGCCCGCGAACTCCTGGGGAGTACCCTGGTACACGTTCTGCCCGGTGGCGAGCGGCTCAGTGGCCGGATCGTGGAGACCGAAGCCTACGACTGCCCGCGCGACCCGGCGTGCACCGCCGGACGCTTTCACGCGGCCCGCAGCGCCGAGATGGCAACCGTGCCGGGACACTGGCTGTTCTGGAGCACCCACGGCCATCCTCTGCTGCAGGTGTCGTGCCGCGAGGAGGGCGTGGCGGCCAGCGTTCTGATCCGGGCACTGGAACCCCTGGAAGGCCGCGCCCGGATGCTGAACCACCGGCCCGTGACCCGCGAACGCGACCTGACCAATGGGCCGGCCAAGCTCGTCTATGCGCTGGGCATCGTGCCCGCCGAGGTCCGGAACACGCCGGTGGACCGCCCTGCCCTGCATCTGTTTGCACCGGCTGTACCGCTGCCAGACGCGGAGGTCGCGGTCACGGCCCGCATCGGCATCCGGGAGGGTCGCACCCTGCCCTGGCGCTTTCTGATCCGGGACAATCCGTGGGTCTCGCCCGGTGTGCCGAGCATGGACCTGACCGGTGGCGCGGGGTAGGCGTTCGCCCAGACCTTCTGCGGCCCTTCCTCTAGCCTCGGCACATGCACGCGTCTGTCCAGCCTTTCCCGTATGTACAGGCCCTGAAGCCTGCATTCTTCGCGGGCGATCCGGTAACCGTGGCCCGCGCGCTCCTGGGGGCCATACTGGTCCGCACGCTGCCGGGCGGTGAAATCCTGGCTGCCCGTATCGTGGAAACCGAGGGATACGACTGCCCGCGCGACCCCAGCTGTCATGTGGTGGCCCGCCTGCCCGGTGCGGCGCAGGCGATGGGCGGCGAACCGGGCCGGGTGTACTTTCATCACGCCTATAAGCAGGCGCTGCTGAACGTGGTCTGCCGTCCGCCGGGGGTCCAGGCCTCCATTCTGGTGCGCGCCGCACAGCCGCTGCTGGGTGAGGCGACGATGCGCGAACTGCGCCCGGTCCGGCGGGCCCTCGACCTGACCAACGGTCCCGCCAAGCTGGTCACGGCGCTGGGCCTGACGGCGGAACTGGCCGGGCAGCCCATTGACGGTCCGGCCTTTTACATCGTGCCGGGCGGGCCGGTGCCCGACGCAGAACTTCAGATCACCGCCCGCGTGGGCCTGCGCCGGGGAGCGGAGTTGCCGTGGCGGTTTCTCATTCGCGGCAATCCGTGGGTGTCTCCAGGCAAACCGGGCGCAGACCCTCCCGCAAGCCGGCCTCACGGCGCCGTGAGGACCGCCACTCCCTGAATGGCCGTCAGCTGCCCCGCCTCGACCTCGGCGCGCAGGCGGTGAAGCTGCTGCGTATCGAGCCCTTCTTGAAACATTCGCCACGCGGCCTCGCGCAGCAACTCGTCAAACCACTGGACCGTCTGGGTGCGGCGCCGGGCGCTCAGGTCCACCTCTTGGACATACTCCAGCACCGCCGCCCAGACTTCTGGGACGCCCTCGCCGGTCAGGGCAGAGGCCCGCAGCACCTGGGGCCGCCAGGGGGCGTCGTGCGGGGTCAGCAGGTTCAGGGCGGCGCGCAGTTCGGTCTGGGCACGCACCGCTGCCCGGGGGTCACTATCGGCTTTGTTCACCACGCACACGTCGGCAAGTTCCATGATGCCGCGCTTGATGCCCTGCAACTCGTCGCCCGCGTTGGGCAGGGTGAGCAGCACGAACAGGTCGGTCATGGCGGCCACCTGCGTTTCGCTCTGGCCCACGCCCACGGTTTCCACCAGCACCACGTCGTATCCCGCCGCCTCGCACAGCGTGATGGCCTCGCGGGTCCGGCGGGCCACCCCACCCAGGGTGCCGCCCGCCGGACTGGGCCGGATGTACGCGCCCGGGTGAACGGTCAGCCGGGGCATGCGGGTCTTGTCGCCCATGATGCTGCCGCCCGTGCGGGCGCTGCTGGGGTCGACCGCCAGCACGGCCACCCGGCGGCCCGCGTCTGCAAGCTGCGTTCCCAGCGCCTCGATAAAGGTGGACTTGCCCACCCCCGGCACCCCGGTCAGGCCCACCCGGACCGAGTGTCCGGCGTGCGGCGCAACCTCCGAGAGCAGCTGCTGGGCCTGCGCTTCATGGTCGGGGCGCGTGGATTCGCTCAGGGTGATCGCCCGGGCCAGGGCGCGGCGATTACCGGACAGCAGGGGGGCGGCCAGGGGATGGGCGGACATGCGTTCCATCATAGGAAAGACCCCGTCAGATGGACGGGGCCTGTGGAGAGAGCGGTCGGGAGTTAGCGGCCCGCCGGTTGCGGATTCATCACCGAGAACACCGCGCCCGCCGGATCGGCCAGCACCGCCATGCGGCCATAGTCCATGTCGAAGGGAGCCACCAGAACCTTTCCGCCGTGCGTCTCCGTGGTCCGGGCAGCCGCGTCCACATCCTCGGCATAGAAATAGACCATCCAGCCGCCCGCGCCCACCTCGTCCCAATTCTGCGCGTGGCCCGACACGCCCGCGAAACCCACCCCACCATGCATAAGCTGGTGGTAGTCCGCGCCGGGCAGCGGCAGGGCATCCGCATTCAGAAGCCGGCTGTAAAACGCCACGGCAGACGCCGAATCATGGGTGTTGACCTCCGCCCAGACCACCCGGCCCGTCCCCTGACAGGCCGCGAAACCGCCGTGCTGATCGTCCTGCCACAGCCCGAAGATCGTCCCGTCGGGATCGGCGACGTGATGCGCCCAGCCTTCCGTTCCGATCTGCACTGGCCCCTCAAAGGCAGTGCCGCCGAGCGTTCTGACGTGCTGGGCGTCGGCCACAATGTCCCTGGTGTCAAAGTAAATCAGCCACGACGGGGGTCCATTCATGCCTTGCGGCGGGGGCGGCGAGATCCCCGCCGCCCGGTGCCCCCCACTCTGGGCATTGGCGTAGCCACCGAACTCCTCGGAAATCTGGTACTCCCAGCCGAACAGGGCGGCGTAGAAGTCGCGCGTTCGCTGTGGCGTGGAGGTGGTCAGGTCCACCCAGATCGGTTCCCCGGCGGGAACGGGCAGGGTTGAGGACGGGACGGGGGTGGTCGTCTGCGGCTGGGACATGAATTGTGCCTCCTGTGAGAGGGGACCGGGCCCAGGCAGAGCCCGGCTCTGACAGCAGCTTAGGTCACAATTTATATTTTGTCAAGAGCGTAATGGATTATCCGCATTACGCTCGCTCAGCAGCCGCAGGACCTCACGCGCACTCGTCAGGATTGGGGTGCCGGGGCCGAAGATGCCTGCCACACCCGCCTCACGCAGCGCCGCGTAGTCCTGCTGAGGAATCACGCCTCCGGCAATTACCAGGATGTCGCCCGCATCCTGTTCGCGCAGCGCGGCGATCAGCTGTGGAATCAGGGTTCTGTGTCCCGCCGCCTGGGAACTGACGCCAATCACATGCACGTCGTTCTCCACGGCCTGCCGCGCCGCCTCATCCGGCGTCTGGAACAGCGGGCCCACGTCCACATCGAAGCCCAGATCGGCAAAGCCGGTGGCAATCACCTTGGCTCCGCGGTCGTGTCCGTCCTGACCCATCTTGACCACCAGCATGCGCGGACGGCGGCCCTCGGCCTCGGCAAAGGCCTCGATCTCGCCCTGCAGGGCCGCGAAGCCCTCGTCCCCGGCGTAGCCCTGGGCATACACACCGCTCAGGGTGCGCACCTCGGCGGAGTGGCGACCCCACACCCGCTCCAGGGCGTCGCTGACCTCGCCCACCGTGCAGCGGGCACGCATGGCCTCCACGGCCAGGGCCAGCAGGTTGCCGTTCCCGTTGCGGGCGGCGTCCTCCAGCGCGTCCAGCGCCGTCTTGACGGCCTGCGGGTCACGCCCGGCCCGCACGTCTTTTAACCGCGCGATCTGTGACTCGCGCACCGCGTCGTTGTCGATGTCCAGCAGCTCCACGGGTGTCTGTTCGCCCGGGCGGTACTTGTTGACGCCCACGATCACGTCCTCGCCCCGGTCGATGCGGGCCTGCTTGCGGGCTGCACTCTCCTCGATGCGTAGCTTGGGAATCCCGGCCTCGATGGCCTTCGCCATGCCGCCCAGCTCCTCCACCTCACGCATCAGCTCGCGGGCCTTCTGTGCCAGATCGAAGGTGAGGCGCTCCATCAGGTATGAGCCGCCCCAGGGGTCGATGACGTCCGGAATCCCGGTCTCTTCCTGAATCACCAGCTGGGTGTTGCGCGCAATCCGCGCCGAGAAGTCGGTGGGCAGGCCAATCGCCTCGTCGAAGGCGTTGGTGTGCAGGCTCTGGGTGCCTCCGAACACGGCGGCCATCGCCTCCACCGCGGTGCGCACCACATTGTTGTAGGGGTCCTGCTCGGTCAGGGACCACCCGGAGGTCTGGCAGTGCGTCCGCAGGGCGCGGCTCATGGGGTTCTTGGGCTCAAAGCCTGCCATGATCTCGTCCCACAGCAGCCGCGCGGCACGCAGCTTGGCGACCTCGGTATAGAAATTCATACCGATGGCAAAGAAGAAACTCAGCCGGGGCGCGAAGGCGTCCACATCCAGCCCCTTGCCCAGCGCGGCCCGCACGTACTCCAGGCCGTCGGCCAGGGTGTAGGCGAGTTCCAGCGCAGCGTTGGCGCCGGCCTCCTGCAGGTGGTAGCCGCTGATCGAGATCGAGTTGAAGCGCGGCATGTGCTGGGCCGTGAACTCGATGATGTCGGCCACGATGCGCATGGACGGCTCAGGCGGGTAGATGTAGGTGTTGCGCACCATGAACTCTTTGAGGATGTCGTTCTGGATGGTGCCCGAGAGCTGTTCCAGCCCGGCACCCTGTTCCTGCCCCGCCACGATGTACCCGGCCAGGATGGGCAGCACCGCGCCGTTCATGGTCATGGACACCGACATCTGGTCCAGCGGGATGCCATCGAACAGCAGTTTCATGTCCTCCACGCTGTCGATCGCCACGCCCGCCTTGCCCACGTCGCCCACCACGCGCGGGTGGTCCGAGTCGTAGCCCCGGTGCGTGGCCAGGTCAAAGGCCACCGACAGACCCTTCTGTCCGGCGGCGAGGTTGCGCCGGTAAAAGGCGTTGCTCTCCTCGGCGGTGGAAAAGCCCGCGTACTGCCGGATGGTCCACGGGCGCGCCGCGTACATGGTCGCGCGCGGGCCGCGGGTGTAGGGCGGCAGGCCCGGCAGGGTGTCGGCCGCGCCGCCTTCAGGGAGATCGGCGCGGGTGTACAGCGCCTTGAGGGTCAGGCCCTCGGGGGTAACCTGATTCAGGGTGTCGGGCTCGGCTCCCTTCAGGTCCTTGCGGGCCAGTGCTTTCCAGGCCCCCAGGTCGTGTTGTGCTCGCTCACTCATGCTCTTGGCCTCCGTATGCCGCCATGATGCCATGCCCGCTCCTAACGGGCGTTCGGGCCGCCGCAGCGGGCGTGCCCCCAACGCCCCACCCCGTTCATGAGGGGCGTTCATGAGCCGGCCCTTGATAGACTGACCGGCGTGAGTGCCGAAGCCGAGCCCGCCCGCCGCATCAAACTGGCCCCCAGCATCCTGTCGTGCGATTTCACGCGGCTGGGCGAGGAACTCTCGGCCATCGCCGGGGCCGACTGGGCCCATGTGGACGTAATGGACGGCGCTTTCGTGCCCAACATCAGTTTCGGGATGCCCATCCTGGCGGCGGCGCGGCGGGCGAGCAACCTGCCGATGGACGTTCACCTGATGATCGAGCGCCCCGAGCGCTACCTGAAAGAGTTCGCGGCGGCGGGGGCCGACAGCCTGACTGTGCATGTGGAGGCCACGCCGCACGTGCACCGCGCCGTGCAGCAGATCCGGGAACTGGGCAAGCGCGCGGGCGTGACCCTGAACCCCGGCACGCCGCTGGAGGCGGTGCGGCCGGTCCTGGGCGATGTGGACCTGGTGCTTGTCATGAGCGTCAATCCTGGCTTCGGCGGCCAGAAGTTCATTCCGCACAGCCTGGAGCGCATCCGCACGCTGCGCCGCTGGCTGGACGAGCTGGGCAGCGAGGCCGAGCTGCAGGTGGACGGCGGCGTGTCGCCCACCAATGCCCGCGCGGTGGTGGCCGCCGGAGCCAGCGTGCTTGTGGCGGGCAGCGCGGTGTACGGCCGGGACGGCGCGCAGGCCGGGCTGGAGCGCCTGCGCGAGGCCCTGAAGTGAGGGAACCGGTCCGGTCGGGCACAGAGGGGGGCCGGGCATGAAGCTGCGGGTGGATCTGCTGCCCCACGGGCAGTACCCGGATGTGGTGGTGGTGGTGGACGTGCTGCGGGCGACGACCTCCGCTGTGGCCTACCTGGAACGCGGCGCCGAGGCCCTGCTGCTCACCCGGACCCCCGAGGTGGCGCTGGCCCTGCGTGGGGGGGGCGGGGAATACGTGCTGGGCGGCGAGCGCGGAGGCCTGCCGATTCCCGGCTTCGATTTCGGCAACAGCCCGGTGGAGGCCGGAACGCAGAACTTCACCGGCAAGACGGTCGTGATGAACACCACCAACGGCACCGGCGCGGCCCATGTGGCGGCCCAGAGCGGCAAGCACGTGCTGCTCGCCGCCCTGACCAATGCCCACGCCGCCGCCCGCCGCGCCCGCGCCCTGGCGACCGAGGGCATCGCCATCGTGTGTGCCGGGACCGACGCCCGCGTGGGGCTCGACGACGTGTACACCGCCGGGGTGCTCGCCGAGTACCTGCTCGCGATGGGAGAATTCGAACTTGACGACGGCGCGCGAATCGCCCTGACCGTACGTCGGGGCGGGGGCAATCCCCTGGAAGCCCTGGGAGGCAGCGCCCACGGCCTGCACCTGGCTGACCTGGGCCTGGGGGCCGACGTGCAGTTTGCCGCAGGCCTGAGCATCAGCACGGTCGTGCCCACCCTGGCGGGCGGCGGGGACATCCCTGCGGAGACGTTGAAGTTCGTGGCAGGTTAACGCTGCATATCCCGGCCGGTCAATGAAAGTCGCGGGGCCAGCGGCTGGCGTTTTCGCTGACGGTCCCGCATGGACCGGACCGCTAAACTTGCGCACATGACCCTGACCGATTTCCAGGCCCCCGCCGTGACCCCCGTGGACGGCATCGACTGGGCCTCCATTCCCAGCCCGGCCTTCGTGCTTGACGAGTCGCGGCTGCGGCGCAATCTGGCCCTGATCTCCCACGTGCAGCGCGAGAGCGGCGCGCAGATCATCGTGGCCTTCAAGGGCTTTTCCATGTGGAGCACCTTTGGCCTGCTGCGCGAGTATGGCATCACCGGCGCGACGGCCAGCAGCCTGAACGAGGCCCTGCTGGCCCGGGAGGAGCTGCGCGGCGAGGTTCACGTCTACGCTCCGGCCTACAGCGCCGAGGAGTTTCCGCGCATTCTGGAGCTGGCCGACCACCTGGTCTTCAATTCGTTCTCGCAGTGGGAGCGCTTTAAGCCGCAGGTGGACGCTGCCCGCGCCGGGGGCCGCGCCATTGAGGTCGGCATCCGCATCAACCCGGAGTACGCCGAGGTCGAGACCGATCTGTATAACCCGGCCGGACCGTTCTCGCGCCTGGGTGTGACCCGCCGCGAGTTCCGCGAGGACTTGCTCGACGGCGTGGACGGCCTGCACTTTCATACCTTGTGCGAAAAGGACAGCGACACGCTGGAGCGCACGCTGGAAGTCGTCGAGCGCAACTTCGGCGAGGTCCTGCCCCGCATGAAGTGGGTCAATTTTGGGGGCGGCCACCTCATGACCCGCGAGGGCTATGACCTGTCCCGCCTGATCCGGGTGGTGCGGGCCTTCCGGGAGAAGTGGGATGTGGACGTCATTCTGGAGCCGGGCAGCGCCTTCGGCTGGCAGACCGGCTGGCTGGTGAGCTCGGTGCTGGACGTGGTGCACAACGTCAAGGACGCCGCATTGCTCGACATCTCGGTGAGCGCGCACATGCCCGACGTGCTGGAGATGCCCTACCGCCCCCGCATTCTGGGCGCGGGTGATCCCCCCGAACACGAGCACCGCGAGGCCAACGACTACGGCGGCGGACACCCCTACCTGATCGGCGGCACGACCTGTCTGGCCGGGGACGTGGTGGGGGAGTATGTCTTCGGGCGTCCGCTGGAGATCGGCGACCGGGTGGTCTTCGACGACATGATCCACTACACCATGGTCAAGACCACCTTCTTTAACGGCGTCAAGCACCCCGACATCGGCATCCTGCGCCCGGACGGCACCTATGAACGCGTCAAGACCTTCGGCTATGAGGAATTCAAGGCCAAGCTGAGCTGAGCGCGGCATGGCCTCGCCCCCCGACTCACTTCGGAGTCCGGGGGCGGGCTGTTGCTGAGATGGGTGTGGGAGGGACGGGCCGGTAAATGGGAGGCCTGGGGTGCGCCGTGGCAAAGGGGATTCGCCTCTGCACAGACGCGCCGATTCTGACCTGCTCCCGGGGCGGGGGCAGGAAAAAGGAGCCGGGGTGGGGTCACGGAGTTGGGTGTCCAGTCACGCCCGGCACGCAGGTTCAGGAGGTTGGAGGAGGGCGGGGCGAAAACCCAGCCCCTACTTGCGGTAGATCTTGATGGCGCCGTTCACGGTGCGGATGGTGCCGCCCTCGAAGTCGGCGGCCCACGCTCCGTTCAGCGAGTACTGGTCGCGGGTGGGAAAGCCCAGGAAGCTGCCGCTGCCACCCAGGCCCTGGTAGGCCTTCAGGACCGGCCCGGTGAGCCAGAAGGTGCCGTACTTCTCGGAGCCGTACAGCGCACCGTTCTGGAAAAAGCCGTACAGGCCGGTGGTGCCGTAGCGGTTCTGGGGAATGACCTTTTCATCGCCGGCGGCCCAGCCCAGGCGGCTGGGGGGACGCACCGCGCCGTTCTCGGCCCGGGCCAGCGCGAGATACCGTTCCAGCAGGCGGCCGTGTACCGCGTAAGAACGGCTGCTGCCGTTGGCATGCAGCAGCACGGCGTCGCCGTATGCTCCCACGCCGTTGAACTTCTGCCACCAGCCGTCTCCCCACGGCGTGGCGTAGGTGGTGGCATTGCCCAGGGACTCCCCACCCTTCAGGCGCGCGTAGGCGTCCACCATCGCCCCGTCAATGGAGCCGTCCTGGCGCTGGCCCGGTTGAATGCGGGCGGTGGGCGTGGGCTGCGGGGCCGGGGTCTGGGCGGCCGTTGCCACCCGGAAGAAAGCGGTATCGGTGGTCCAGCCGTCGGCAGGCAGAGGGTTGACGGTGATGCTCAGCGCCTGCGCCAGGTCATCTTGCCCCTTGACCTTCACGGTGGCGAAATCCTGCTGGCCCTCAAAGCGGAAGATGTCGTCCAGACTGAGCTTGGTGGTGCTTGCCAGGGCGAGCAGCTTGTCCTGCCCGGCCGGGCCGCCGACGCTGAGGTTGTACGCGGCGTCGCCCGCCGGGAACACCCGCGCCGTGCCGGCCGCCACGTAGTTGTTGTCCTCGTAGCGGTTGGGAAAGAAGAGATCAATCGCGCCGTCGGCATTCACGTTGAATAGGTACACGTAGGCGGCCGCGTTGGTCTTGAGTCCCACGCTGATTCGCTCACCGATCTGATAGGTGGGGTTGCCCGCGCCGCTGGCGTCGCGGTTGGTCCACACCTGCACGCTCAGGTCCGGCTGGGTGGGGTTCACGATGATGCTCTGGGCGCTGAGCTTGGCGTCGCTGGCGCCGGCCGCGCCAGAAAGAAGGACACCGAGGGTCAGGGTGCTGAGGGAACGGATGGAATCGCGCATGGGTGGAACCTCCTTGAACTGGAATGTGGTCAAGGTAACGGCTGAAACTGATGACGCACTGATAGCGAAAGATCATTAAGAGAGTCTCTGCCGACGCTCAAGGCCGCAGGCAGCGCAGCGCCGTTGGGGACAGCAGAAAGCGGCCGGAAGGGGCCGCGCACGTTCTCACCTCAGGGTCAGGTTCGCGAGCCCCAGGGCGAGGGGAGCAAGCAGCAGTGCCGGCAGCATGCTGCCCACCCGCACGCGCCGGTCCTCCATGCCCAGTCCGGCCAGCATCAGGTTCCAGCTGATGCCGATGATGGTGAGCCCCCCGGCCCCGGTGAGAATCAGGACATACGGATTGGTCTTCAGGACCTCGGGGTCTGCGCCGCCCAGCAGACTGGCCGCGAAGCCCCCGGCCGCCAGGCTGATGCCTCCCTGCACGAGCAGCACCGTGACTGCGCTGAACCCCACGCCAATGCCGTAGGCACCGGCCAGTGCCAGCGCGGCGATGCCGTCCAGGGTGCTTTTCAGGATGTAGGTGGAAGAATCACCGGTCAGGCCGTTTTGCAGCCCACCCACGAAGGTCATGGGGCCGATACAGAACAGCAAGCTGGCGGCCACGAAGCCCTCGGTAAAGCGGCCCTCGCCCCGGAAGCGCCGCCTCAGGGTCTCGCCCAGCCGCGCCAGTCCTTCCTCGATGCCCAGCGCCTCCCCGATCACCACTCCCGCCGCGAGGCTGATCAGCGCCAGAATCACGCCGGGAATGCTGCCGGCCGCCACGCGGTTGAGGTTGCCGGCCATGTCCAGCCCGATAAACAGCGTGACCAAGCTCAGGGTCTGCAGCAGTGAGCGCTGGGTCCGTTCGGGCAGCCGCCCACCCACCGTCAGGCCGAGCAGGGTGCCCAGCAGCACGGTCCCCACATTCACGAAGGTGCCCGACAGTTGCGACAGAAGGCTCATCAGGCCAGAGGGTAGCGCGTGGTGTGGGGCCAGGAGGAAACAGAACGTGAAGGTCCCCGCCTCGGTGCTTCGAGGCGGGGACAGGGAAGAGCTTGAGGTGGGGGCGCTTACTCGCCGCGGTAGGTCGGCGTGATGAGCTGCTCCCGGCCGCCGAGTTCCAGCGTCTGGCCCAGGGCCTGACCGCTCATGCTGGGAATGGTGTAGCTGTCGGCCGCTCCGTAGTTCACGACGTAGCCCATGTCCTGCAGGCTGCCCACGCTCATGCGTGACAGGGGGTTAAAGACGCCGCTGTTGAGGTAGCCGGTCATCAGCTCGGTCTTGAAGACGGTCTCGCGCCAGTGGCCGCCCGCTGTGCCGGGGCCGCCCTGGTTCTCGACCGGCACCGTGGACAGAGTGCCGCCCGCCGCGCGGTACTCGCGCACGCCGTTGCTGCCGTAGTACACGGGGTTGCTGCCGCCGATGCCGCCGACCAGTCCGAACTGCTGCCACAGCGTCCCAATACCCAGCGAGTGCCCCAGCTCGTGCACGGCGATGTCGGCGAGCTGGCTGCTGAACTGCGTCAGGTCGGCGGTGTCGAAGACCAGCGTGCTGTAGATGGTCAGTCCGCTGCTGGTGCGCACGCTGCACGGCCCGCTCTGGGCCAGGGTCCCCCCGGGGCCGTCAATGTTGGTGTTGCCGGTGAAGACGAGGATGTCGTCGATGGTGCCCACGTACTTGGCGTTGCTGCCACAGGAATTGGCGGGAATGTTGGCGGAGTAGCTGGGCAGGCCCTGGGTGATCACGCTCTGCCAGCGCGACGCGGCGGCCTGCATCGCGTTGACGACGCTGGTGGAGCTGCCCGAGGCGAACTTCAGGGTGATGTTGTAGGGCTCGGTGGCCTGTTCCTGAAAGGCGCTGCGCGTCAGGTTTGGGTCCAGCGGCAGGGCACTGATGTTGACCGGCTGGGCGGCCGGAGCGGCGGCCTGCTCCTCCCCGCCGGTCTTGACCGCGCCCGCGTTGGGAGTCTGGCTGCCGCAGGAGGCCATCAATGCACTCAGGGTGAGGGTGGCGAGGGTCAGTCCGAGCGTTTTCTTGAGCTGGGTCATGTTTGAAACCTCCAGGGTATTCACGGGGAGCCGAATACGAGGACAGCGGCAACCCACCTCTGGGGTGTAGTTGTCAGAAACCTGCGGTTTGTGCCGTGTGGGGCAACACTAGGGATTCGCCGTGAGCAAATCTGTGAAAAAATTCTTAAGTTAAGTGCCGATGAACCAGGAGGGGTGAAGTGCCCTCTAACACGCATTTTTTCTTTCCGGCTCATACACTGGGGGGGAGGGGGGGACGCCGCCATTTTTAACCGCGCCTGGACACCCCGTGTGGTAATCTCCGCGCAAGTTGAAACGGATGACTGTTCGGTTCCGGGTTGCGCCTCCACAGGGTGGCGTACCGGGCGGCGGTGCCCGTGAGACCCGGCCGCCGTATGTGCTGCGCCGCGCCGAAGTTTCGATGAACGCTGAAAACAAATCCTGCCTGGGGCTGCCGTGTGGTGGCCCCGCGCTCTTTTTGGGAGGTCACGCATGACCCTTTCAGACCAGTTTCATAGCCTGCCCATGCTGCTCAAAGTCAGTCAGGTTGCCGATTTCACCGGCACGCACGAGAGAACCGTGCGCCGCTGGATCCGTGATGGACGTCTGGGAGCGGTCGAACACCCCAGCGGCCTGCGTGTGCCCCGCCGCTCGTTGTGGCGCTTTCTGGGCCTGGACATGGCCCTGAGCGCCTGACGCTGGGACCGCTTCCCCAGTCATAAAACAGCCACGAACGGGGACGCCATCGGTCGCGTATGCTGCGCCGATATGGATGCGGCTGCCCCGGACCTGACCTCCCTGCTGGCCCGTGCAGAGGCCGGCGACGTTACCACGGCGCTGACAGACCACGAGTGTCAGGCGGCGGCCCGGCTCGCCCTCCACTCGGGCCGGCCCCGGCTTGCGCTGCGCTGGGGCGATGCAGACCCCCTGACCCACGCGGCTGCCCTGTTGCGGCTGGGCGACGCGGCGACGGCTCTGGAGGTGCTGGGCACCCTGCCCCAGACCGCCCGCTCCGCCGTGTTGCGGGCCCGCGCCCACTGGCAACTGGCCGACGGTTCGGCCCAGGGGGCCACCCTGCAGGCCCTCGCTCTGGCCCGCCGCGAGGGCGACGGCGCAGCGGTGGTTGCCGCCGCCACGCTGCGCGGTGAGCAGCTGTTGCCCGACCCGTACGCGGCCCTGCGGACCTTGGCCGAGGGCCTGAAGGTGGCCGAGCAGACCGGGCAGGCTGCCGACGCCCACCTGCTGGCGGTGCTGGCCCATGCCCAGCGGCGGCTGGGCGGCCCCAAGGGCGCACGCACGGCAACCAAGGCCCTGGAGCGCAGCGCCCCGCGCAGCCCGGCCCGCGTGCTGGCCCTGCTCGCCCTGGACCGCGCGCAGGAGGCCCACGCCGAGGCGGCAGACGGAGAACTGGCGGCGGTGTGGTGGCGGGGCTTTCTCTCAGATCAGTTTCCGGTCACGCCCTCTGGAACGAAACGTACGGCGGCAGACGGATAAGCCTGCCGGGTCAGGGTTGCCCTGCAGCCCCACGCTCTGGCAGGCTCCTTGCCCCGGCGTTCCTGAAGCGCGGCCTGCAACCTCCCCACCGCTCCCTGCCGCCTGCCCGCTTCCCCTAGCTGGCCACCACGTTCAGCCGGGCCAGCCCGCGGATTACGAAGCCGCCGGCATAGTCGCCCGGGTCGTCCGGATCGGCCAGCCGCAGGTCCGGCATGGCGCGGCACAGGGCCTGCAGGCTCAGGGCCAGTTCCAGCCGGGCCAGCGGCGCGCCCAGGCAGTAGTGGATGCCCAGGCCGAAGGTGAGGTGGGGGTTGGGATCCCGGCTCAGGTTCAGGTCGTCGGGCTGCGTGAACTTGCTGGCGTCGCGGTTGCCGCTGGCGTACAGCAGCGCCACACGGTCACCGGGGTTCAGGGCCGCGCCGCACAGTTCCAGCGGCTCCAGGACGATGCGCTCGAACATCGGCAGCGGCGTGTCAAAGCGCAGCAGTTCCTCGGCGGCGCGGCGGAAGGTGGGCAGGCTGCCGCCGTGCGGAGCGGCGTCCACCAGCGCCTGCCAGTGTTCACGCTGTCTCAACAGGGCCAGCACTCCTCCGGCCAGGCCGTTGACGCTGGCCTCGTGCCCGGCATTCAGCAGCAGGATGCAGGTGTCGATCAGCTCCTGTTCGCTCAGGCGGTCGCCGGCGGCCTCGGCCTCCACCAGCGCCGTGATCAGGTCGTCCTGGGGCGTGGCACGGCGCTGGCGGGCCAGCCCCCGCAGCAACGCGCTGAATTCCTGCACGGCGCGTTCGGCCCCCGCCTGATCCTCGCGCGTGGGGGCGGGTTCGTACAGCCGCACGATCGCCGCCGACCACGGACGCAGCAGGGCGCGCTCTTCCTGCGGTACTCCCAGCAGTTCGGCAATCACCGTGACCGGCAGCGGCTCGGCATAGTCGGCGATCAGATCGAAGTGGCCCGCCGCCCCCAGACCGCGCAACTGCCCGGCCAGGATGGCCTCGATACGGGCCTGAAGCGCCTCCACCCGGCGCGGCGTGAAGGCCAGACCCACCAGCGAGCGCAGCCGGGTGTGCTTGGGCGGCTCGCTGTCAAGCAGATGGTTGCTGTTGAAGGCGTCGAAGCTGGCCTGAGCGGGATCGGGCGGCGGCCAGCCCAGCTCATCGCGCGAGTAGCGGTGCAGGGCGCTGCGGCCCAGACGTTTGTCGCGCAGGGTCGCCGAGATGTCGGCATACCGGGTCAGCACCACCCGGTCTAGCCCTGGATCGTGGAAGACCGGCGTCTGTGAACGCAGTTCACGGAGCAGCGGATACGGGTCGCGCACGAAGGCCGGGTCGGATACCGGCAGGCGCACCTGGGGCAGCCCGCCGGATGGGAGGTGCCGCGCGGGCATTACAGGAACTGCTGTCCTTCCACCGAGACGAGCTGGTCGTCGTCCGGCTGAGGTGCAGAGCCCGACGCGGCAGGGTCGGCCCCATCTTCGCCGTCCTGTTCGTGTGACGGCGAGGAGGGCAGGCTCAGGTTCTGGGCCGGCAGGCTGGAGGACGGCAGGGCCATGTCCTCGGGCAGCACATGGCGGGCCGAGAGCTCGGAGAACGAGGACATCAGCGCGCGGTAGCCGCCCAGGAACTGCACGTATTCCTGGCGCGCTCCGGCCAGGCGTGAGGTCAGTTCGGCGTGGCGCTGGGCGAAGGCGCGCTCCAGGGCGTTGATGCGTTCGGTCTGGACCCGCTCGCGTTCCAGCAGCAGCTGGTGGTGGTCGCGTTCCAGATCGGCGAAGCGCGAGTGAAAGGTGGCCTCCAGGGCCGCCATGCGTGCGCCGTGCTGCGCCTCCATCTCCACGTTGCGCGACTGGGCTTCCCGCAGCAGCTGATCGCTCTGCGCGCCCGCCTGGGCGAGCAGCAGCTCGCTCTCGCGGGTGGCGTTCTCGCGCATCTCGTGGCCGATGCGCTCGGCGGCCATCACGGCGCGCCGGATCTCGTCCTGGGCCTGCTTCTGTTCCTCGAGTTCGCGCTCCAGTACGGTCAGGCGCTCGCGCTGTTGCAGGCCGCCCTGCAGCAGGGTCTCGAGTTCATCGGAGACCCGGGCCAGAAAGGCGCGCACGCTGGAGCGGTCATAGCCCCGGAAGCGGCTGGGAAATTCCTGATGGCGGATGTCCAGGGGCGAAAGCTTGTCGGTGTTGTGGGAGAGATGGTGGGTCACGAAAAAAGGCTCCTTCCCACCCGGATCAGGGTGGCTCCTGCACGCACGGCCAGCGGATAATCGCCGCTCATGCCCATGCTCAGTTCGGGCAGGCCCAGGTCATGGGCACGCCGCGCGGTGTCGCTGAACAGCTGCAGGATACGGTCTTCGGCCTGGGGTGCCGGCACCTCGGCACCAAACTCGGGAGCCATGACCATCAG
This sequence comes from Deinococcus aerophilus, assembly GCF_014647075.1. Taxonomy (NCBI): domain Bacteria; kingdom Thermotogati; phylum Deinococcota; class Deinococci; order Deinococcales; family Deinococcaceae; genus Deinococcus; species Deinococcus aerophilus. The sequence continues at coordinate 95,524 of NZ_BMOM01000006.1, forward strand.
GCCGCGCACATTCAGGCCGGTTGCGCGCACGTCCGAGAGCACACCGCCCAGGTCAGCCACCGGAATGCCGTGTTTCTGGGCCTCGCCGTTGTGCACCTGCAGCAGCACGTCCGGTGCGTGTCCCCATCCCTCGGCCGCCGCCGCGATGGCCTCGGCCTGCCACCCGGCCTCGATGGCGTGGACCAGGGTCACGGGCCGCAGATACTTGACCTTGTTGCGCTGCAGCGGCCCGATGTAGTGCCACTCGACCCGGCGCCCGGCCTGGGCGAATTCGGCGGCCTTGTCACGCAGTTCCTGGGCGCGGCCCTCGCCCAGCGGAAAGTCGCCGTGCGCGAGCACCTGCGCCTCGATGCTCTGCAGCGTCTGACCCTTGGTCACGGCCACCAGGCGCGCGCTGCCCTCCTCGCGGCCCCACTCGCGTTCCAGGGCGCGCAGACGGGCCAGCACCTCGGACAGACTCATCCGGTTTCCTGGCCGGCCAGACGGACGGCGCAACAGCGCAGCGTTGTTGAGAACACGTTGGGCATTCTCACCCAAGTCGTTCGTTCGCTCAAGTCGGCTCGCGGGTGTGCCCGCATCAGCAGCAAAGTTTCACGCATCTCTCTCCATTCTTCACCCTTCTCAGGGGACGCTCGGCAACTGTGAACAGCAGTACTCGCCACACCCGGCCCCCAGCCCATCTGCCGCTCCAGTCCAGGATGGCGCCGGGGGCGAGTTCAGGGTGTGCGAAACTAGGAGAAGAATGCGATACCCCATGACGCTCGCCGTGACCGTCCTTCTGGCCGCTCCCGCCGTCGCCCAGACCGCAGGCACCGTTCAGGACGTGACGGTGTCCGGAACTTCTGAACTGCTCAGCAACTTTCTGCGCGCCACCCTCAGCATTCAGCCCGGCGCGCCGCTGTCGAGCGTCAACCTGCGTCAGGTCGAGCAGGAGGTCGTCGCCACCGGGTACTTCAAGAGTGCCGTGGCCGAACTGCGTACGGTGGCGGGCAAGGACACCCTGAACGTCACGGTGGTGCCCAACCCGACCATCACTGCGGTCGAGGCCAGCGGACTGACCTTCCTATCGCCCGACGCATTCAAGAAGTCCATCGGCGAACTGCTCAACATTGCTCCCGGCGCGACCCTCAACACCCAGCGCATCGATCAGGCCAAAGAAGCCCTGGCCCAGAACTACCAGGCCGAGGGCTATCCGTTTGCCCCCAGCATCAGTGCCGATGTGAAGCCCGGGAAAGACGGCAGCGTGACCGTTACCTTCGTGGTGGATGAAACGGCCCCGATCAAGCGGGTCGAGGTCTCGGGCGTGTCGCTGCTGCCCGCCGCCACCGTCACGAACATCTTCAAGCCGCTGTATGACGCCCGCAAGTTCACGCCGGACCTCTACTACGGCGCGGTGCAGGCGCTGCAGCAGGCCTACGACGACGCCGGCTACCTGCAGGCCGGGGTGGATGTCCGCAGCAGCACCCTTGCCGACGGGATCCTCAAGGTCACCGCCGTTGAGGGCAAGGTTGCGGGCGTGGACTTAAGCGGCCTGGGCAGCCCCCAGGTGGCCCTGCAGACCTCTGCCGGGCAGCCGGTGACCCTGGCCAGATTGCAGGCGGACGTGCGGACCCTGGCGAACCAGACCGGCAAGCCGGTGGGCTTTGCGCTGCAGCCCAACCCCGAGAACCCTGGACAGGTCACCGTGCTGTTCGGTGCGGCGGACGTGGCCTCGGGGCCGGTGAAGTCCATCAGCGTGACCGGCAACACCCTGGTGCCGTCCGCCACCCTGCTTGCCGCCATCAAGACCAAGGTGGGCGACACCTACAGCCCGCAGCTCGCCCAGAACGACTTCCTGGCGCTGCGGGATGCCTACCGCAAGGCGGGCTACGAGATCAGCACCCGCGACGCCATCGCCTTTAAGGACGGCGCACTGACCTTCAACGTCCGCGAGGTCCGTCTGGTCGGTTACGAGCTGGAGTGGCAGGGCGAGCACAAGACCAAGGACCGCGTGATTCTGCGCGAGCTTCCCGACGCAGGCACAGCCTTCAACCGTGAGACCCTGAGCGCAGCGCTGGGCCGCATCAGCCGCCTGGGCTTCGTGCGCGTGACCACCGAATCGGTGCGCAGCGACCCGCAGAACCCGGAAAACGTGACCTACGTGCTGGGCGTCGCCGAGACCAAGACCGGCATTCCGGTGAACCTGGGCCTGACCTATGACAGCTTTGCCGGCGGCTTCAGCGGCGACGCCGCCTACACCAACTCCAATGTCTTCGGGCTGGGCCAGAGCTTCACGGTCGGCATCGGCGCGCAGCAGAACCAGGCCGGACAGAATTTCGTGGGCAATGCCAGCTACACCATTCCCTGGTTGGACCTGAACTTCCTGGACTTCCAGAAAAACCGCACCAGCGTGTCGGTCGCTGTGGGCAGTACCGTGGTCGGCAACAACGCGATCTACACCCGCCCCAGCGATTCTCCCGCCACCACCGGTCTCCCGGCGAGCACCGACACCGGCTACGACTACACCGTGCGCAGCACCGGCTTCAGCGTGAATGCCGGGCGCAACCTGGGCAAGTACCTGTATGCCAACGTCGGTGTGGGGGTCAGCTACAAGACCTACTACCTTGAAGAGCTGCAGAAAGACGACAAGAACACCGTGGAGGTGCCGGGCACGAACGGCGGGGCCGCGACCAGCTACACCTTCACCGAGGATCAGGCCAGGGCGCGCCTGCCCGAGGCGGGCGTCACCACGCGTGTGAGCGGCAACCTGATCTACGACAGCACCGACAACCCCGAGTTCCCCGACAGCGGCTTCCGCGCCAACCTGAACGCGGGGTACAACGTGGGACGCCAGGGTCAGGTGCCGCTGAGCTGGACGGACCTGGAAGCGGGCGGCAGCACCTACTTCGGGTTTGGCCGCACCCTCGAGAAGGACCTGGGCGTCAGCAACAGCCAGCAGGTCTTCGCCGTGCGCGCCAACGCGGGCACCATCCTGGGAACCGTCACCGCTCCGGGCGGCACCGGTTTTGCCATCGGCGGCGGCAGCACCCCCGAGGCGTCGCGCCAGTTGCGCGGCCTGGACAACGGCCAGCTGTTCGGCGTCAACTACCTGACCACCAGCGCCGAGTACCGCTACGACTTCGGCCTCAAGGCGGGCGTCGCCCAGGGCCTGTACGGCGTGGTCTTCGCGGATGCCGGAAGCGCATGGGGCACCCGCGAGAACCCCAACTTCAACCTGAAGTACGGTGTCGGGGCGGGCGTGCAGCTCAACCTGGGCATCGGCGGCGCGCTGCTGCCCAGCCTGCGCTTCGACTACGGCTACAGCCCCCAGAACCAGCGCGGCCAGTTCTACTTCCGCATCGGCAACTTCTTCTAAAGTTCACGGGCCATCTCCAGGGCGCACTTCCTCCGGGAGGTGCGCTTTGCTCATGTTCCCGTTGGCCTGTATTCCTGTGCCGCCCACCTCCTTCGGCGCTAGCATGCCCGGATGATGTGTTTCCCGCTGCCCCGCCGAGGTATTTCATGGAAGGGCTGATGCTCGCCCGGGTGCTGGGTGACCTGACGCCGCAGCTGCCCCTGCGCACGCTGGGCTGGGTCTTTCCTGACGAGACCACCGCCGCCCTGCTCCTGGACGGTCCGGGGCCGGGCGAGCGGCGCAATCTGGTACTCGCCTACCGCCCCCCCCAGCCGGTGCTGTTCGTGTCGCGTGAGCGGCTGCGCGGCGAGCCCCACAGCCCCTTCCAGCGCTTTCTGGCGGCGCGGGTGCGCGGGGACCTGCTGGACGTGCAGCAGCTCAAGCTCGACCGGGTGGTGGCCCTGCACTTTGCGGGCGAGGCGGGCTTTGTGGATCAGGCCCCCACCCGACTGCTGTTCGAGGTCACCGGACGCAACGCCAACTTGCTCGTGCTGGAGGAGGGCGAGGGCTTTACCGGACGCATCGTGATGGCCGCGCGCGAGGTCACGGGCAGCCGCAACCGCTTCCGCACCATTCGCAGCGGGGGACCATACACGCCGCCGCCGCCCTACGACAAACTCGATCCGCGTACGCTGACCGAGGAGGAGGCGCAGTCCCTGTCGGCGTTGCCCCTGGGCCGCTGGCGCGAGCGTCTGGACGGCCTGGGACCATTGCTGGGAGCCGAACTCCTGCGCCGCTCGGGGCTGCCGGGCAGCGAGGCTCCCGGCGGGCGCTGGCCGCAGGTGCTTGCGGCGCTGCGCTCGCTGGCCGCCGACCCGACCGTCAGCCAGGGGGTCATGCAGGACGGGGCCCGCGAGGCCGCCCGCAGCGAGAAGGCCGCGGCACTGCGCCGGGCCCTGTCCGAGCCGCTGGAAAAGCGCGTGACCCTGCTGCGCAATCAGCTTGCCGACGTTGCCCGCGCCGAGGAGGGCGTGGAGGCCGCCGCCGCCGACCGCGAGGAGGCCGACCTGCTGATGGCCTATGCGCATACGGTGGCGCCCGGCAGCGTCAGCGCCGAACTGCCTGCCTTCGACGGCAGCGGGCCCCGTCCGCTGGCCCTGGAGCCCAACCTCAGCGCCGTCCAGAACGCCGAGAAGCGGTACACCCGTGCCCGCCGCCGGGAAGAGGTGTACGAACGTCTGCTGGAACGCGAGCCGGTCCTGCGTGCTGAACTGGAGGAGGCTGAGGCGCGTGTGCGGCACCTGGAAAACGCCACCCTGGAGGAACTGGGCGCGCTGGCCGATACCCTGCAGTCCGAGCGTCCCGAGAAGAGCCAGTACGGCATGCGCTTTGCCACGCCGGGCGGGTACGAGGTGCTGGTGGGGCGCAACAACAAGGAAAACGCCACCCTGACCCACCGGCTGGGCCGCAGCCTGGACTACTGGTTTCATGCCCAGGGGTATCCCGGCAGCCACGTCCTCGTGCGCACCGGCGGCAAGGAGCTGGCTCAGCCGGACATCCTGTACGCCGCGCGGCTGGCGGCCACCCACAGCAAGGCGCGCGGCAGCAGCAACGTGCCGGTAGACTACACGCGCGTCAAGTTCGTGTGGCGGCCCCGGGGTGCGCCCGCCGGGGCGGTGCATTACACCGATCAGAAGACCGTGTTCGTGGACGGCACCCCGCCCGACGAAGCCGGGGCTTCCTCTGAGCGGTGAGGTGGGCTGGGCCGCACGTCCCCGAACGCCCCCTGAGGCTGCCATCACGTACAATGCCCGGCTGTGCAACGCATCATGTTCAGGGCCAAGATCCACCGCGCCACCGTGACCCAGGCTGACCTCGACTATGTGGGCAGCGTGACCGTCGACCAAGACCTGCTCGACGCCGCCGACATTCTGGTGAACGAGCGGGTGGACATCTGGAATGTCACCAACGGCAACCGGCTGCACACCTACGCCCTGAGCGGCCCGCGCGGCAGCGGCGTGATCGGCATCAACGGAGCCGCCGCCCACCTGATGCGGCCCGGTGACCTAGTGATCATCGCGGCTTTCGGCCAGTACACCGAGGAAGAGGCCCGTACCCTTGAACCCCGGGTCGTGATTGTGGACGCCCACAACCGGATGGTGGATCTGCAGCCGGTCTGAATCCCTGGTGAGGGGGGGGGAGGGCCCCCGAAGTCCCAAGCTCCGTGCCGGGGCGGGCCGTGTGGCCGCTCCTCTGGCCGCACTTGGCTGCACTTTGGCCGGCCAGCACGTCGGTGGGGCGTGCGGGAGAGGTCCGGCAATGTGCTGGGAAGCCGGTTCCCCTGCTCCGACGGGCACGCTGCCGGGCAACAGCACAGCATTTTTCTTTAGCAAGGTTTCACACGGGTGTTAGACTTCCGGCGTGTTCCGCACCGCGCCGTGGTCCTTTCTGCTTTTTCTGCTGGCGGCTGGTCTGGCTGGTTACGGAGTCTATGTAGGCCGTCCCGGGCTGATGGCGGGAGCCGCCCTGCTGGCGCTGCTGCCTGCCTGGACCCTGGGGGGCAACTGGCGCTGGGCGGCCCTATTGATCTATCCGGTCGCCTTCGTCGCCTCGCTGGCACGGCCCGGATCGCAGCCCTCCTGGGAAGAGCTGCTTGCGGCGCTGTTGATCACCGGCGGATTGGGGTACGTCACGCTGCGCGAACAGGGCGCGGCCCGCGAACTCGCGTGGCAACGCAAGACGCTGGCCGCGCTGCGGGCGGGCAGTGAACGCCTGGCCGATGCCCGCGACGCCGACGCGATCATCCGCGCCGGCGTGAGCATCCTGGACACCCTGCGGGTCGCGCCGAACATGGCCTTTGTGGCCTACCGCCAGGGCACGCCGTACATCCTGGCGGCGCGCGGGGCCTACGAGGCCTTTCTGGAACGTCCGATTCACCCCAGTGACAACGACAGCCGCAGCGTGCAGGCCGATCACTGGGTGGCCGAGGAAGCGCTGGCACTGCTGCAGCGTCCACAACGGCTGCACTATCACGTCGCGCCGGTGTTCGGCCGGGCCTCCAACCATCTGGGCGTGCTGATCCTGACCCGCAACACCGATGTGGAATTCGGGGAGGACGAGGTCTCGGTGGTCGCGTCCTTCGCGCGGTTGCTGGGCGCACAGCTGGGCCAGTGGAACGCCATCCGCGACCTGCGCGACGCCAACGACCTGACGCTGCGGTCGCTGGGCGCGGCCCTGGAGCGCCGCGATGACGACACCGGCGGCCACACCAGCCGGGTGGTCAGCACGAGCGTGCGCCTGGCCCGCCGGCTGGGCTGGGACGAGGATCAGGTCAAGGCCCTGCGCTGGGGCGCGTACCTGCACGACCTGGGCAAGCTGGCCATTCCGGACCGCATCTTGCACAAACAGGCGACGCTGAACAGCGAGGAACGCCGGATCATCCAGACGCACACCACGGTGGGCTACGACATGCTGCAGGACCTGCATTTTCTGCCGGCCGAGACCCTGGATCTGGTGCGCTACCACCACGAGCGCTGGGACGGCACCGGCTACCCGGCCGGTCTGCGCGGGCAGAACATTCCCGACACGGCCCGGCTGTTTTCCATTGTGGACGTGTACGACGCCCTGAGCACCGCGCGGCCCTACAAGCCCGCATGGACCCGTGAGCGTTCGCTGGCCGAGATCCGCATGCAGGCCGGGCATCAGTTTGATCCGCAGTACGTCGACGCCTTCCTGCGCATGATGGCCGAGCAGGACGACGCCCATCTGGTGGTGTAATCCACCGGCATTTTCCGGGCCGGTAGGGTCCTAGCCCAGCAGGGTCCTAGCTCAGCGCCTCCACGTCCGCCCGTGTGGGCGCGTAAGCTCCGGCATGGGCGCAGGCGGCGGCGGCGGCCCGCAGGCCCAGCGCCAGATGTTCGGTCCAGCGGGCCTCCGGGCGCTCGGTGGCCCCGACGAGCAGGCCCGCGCACAGGGCGTCGCCCGCGCCCACGGTGTCGGCGACCTGCACCGGCACGGCCTTCACGTCGGCCCGGCCCGCGGCGTGGTACAGCGAGGCCCCCTGTGCGCCGCGCGTGATCACGATGGGCGCGCGCGGATTCATGCCGCGCAGCTGCTGCAGCGCCCCCGGCTCCGAGATCCCGGGAAAGAAGAAGGCCAGGTCCTCATCGCTGAATTTCATCAGGTCGGCCTGCCGCGCCACCCGCTCGAACACCGCCGGATAATCCGGGTGGCGGTGGGTGATGCGGGCGTTGGGATCGAAGCTGATCTTCACCCCGGCGGCGCGGGCCTCCCCGATCACCCCGAGCAGGGTGTCGGCCAGCGGCCAGCGGCTCAGGCTGATGCCGCCCACATGCAGCCAGCGGGCCGCTTCCAGCCAGCCCTGCGGTAACCCGGCCGGGTCAAAGTGCAGGTCAGCGCTGTTCTCGCCCAGAAAGCGGTAGGCGGGTGGGTCGCTGCGGTAGACCACCGCCATCAAGGTGGGGGCAGGCACGCGCTGCAGAAAGCGCAGGTCCAGTCCGGCCTGGGCCGAGGCCTGCGCGAGGTCATCGCCGAAGTTGTCCTGCCCCACCGCTCCGGCAAAGGCGCTGGGCACCCCTAGGGCGGCGCAGGCCCGCGCAACGTTCCAGCCCGCTCCGCCCGGATGGGCTGTCCACCGGTTTTCTCCAGCGGTCACCAGATCGGTCAGGGCTTCTCCGGCGCTCACAATCAGTGGCAATGACATAAACGCTTGATGCTACCCCGCCCGCAGGCGGGGTGTCCGGCACAGGTTCAGACCGGCAGCCGGTAAAGCGTTACGTCGAAGCCCTTGACCTCACGCCGGCCCATGTCCTGAAACCCGAAGGTTTCGTAGATGGCCCGCAGCCTGGGGCGGGCGGTGGCCGTGTCCAGCTTGAGCCAGCTTCGGCCACGCTCCGCCGCCTCGCGCTGGCCCGCCGTGAGTATGTGGGCGGCCAGTCCCTGGCCCTGTGCGTGGGGATGCACCGCCAGTTTGTGCAGGTACAGCGCCTCGCCCGGCGGGTCGTCCGGCCAGAACAGGGGGTCCGTGTCCAGCAGGCACATGCACGCCAGCGCCGCGTCCGCGTGCCACGCCACGCGCCAGCATGCCGGCGGGTAGTACCGCGCCAACCGTTCGGGGACCAGGCTGCTTTCCGGCCACAGCGGCATTCCGCGGTCTTTCAGGTGCAGGGCGGCGGCGATCAGGATGCCCGAGGCGGCGCTGGCGTCCCCGCTCGTCCAGGTCAGGTCCATCGCGGCGGTTGCCATGTCTGAAGTTTAGCCGTCCTGCGGCGGCGCAGGCTCAATGCCGGTGGCCCAGACCGTGGCGTCCCGCACTTCCAGCCGCACCCGGGGCAGCGGCGCGTTGGCCTTGCCGAACACGGCCTCCCCGGCCTGCAGGGGATCGAAGACGCTGAAGTGGCAGCGGCAGCCCAGCTGCGGGTGGGTGGCCCCCGGGGGGGGGCGGTAGTTGAAGGCGAAGGCGAGGACCTCCGGGTCCCGCACCAGGTTCACCGGGCACCCCAGGTGCGTGCAGACCCGCGAGTACGCCACCAGATGCCCGCCCCCCGCCACAGTCAGCCCGCCCTCCACGGGCTGGGGCACGCGCAGCGCCGTGCAGGGCCGGCCGGCATACGTGAACTCCACGTTGTCCCACTCGGTTTCCAGGGCAGACAGCGGCGCCACGGACCGGGGAGGGGCGTCCTGAAACTGCGGCGCGGCGGCCCGCTGCTTGCGGAAGGTCACGCGCGCGGCATACCAGCCCATGTATCCGAAGGTTCCCACGGTGGCCGCCACCGGCAGCAGCCACCACTTTTCAAGGAGGGCGCGGCGGGAAATCATGCGGGGCGCAGGACGCTGCGGCCTTCCGCAGACGGGGGGGCGGGGCAGCGGGGGGGACGTACGGGGTGTGGAGTGCCGGGGTTCATTGTCATTCCTCCCGCTGCCACTTCTCTAGCAGGTCCAGCAGCAGGTTCAGATCGCCGGGCTTCAGGTCGGGATAGGCGGGCATGGCTCCCTGGCCGTTCACGATCACGCCCTGCAGGGCCGCGCGGCTCAGGGTCGAGGCGCGCAGGCTGGGGCCGAGGCCGCCGCCGCCCGCAGTTCCGTGGCACGACGCACAGCTGCCCGCGTACAGCTTCAGCGCCGGGTCATTCTGGTTGAGGCGGGCGCGCAGGGCGGTGATCACGTCGTCGGCGTCGCGCCCGGTGGGGTCCAGGGTGCGGTAGCGTTCCAGAGCGCTCAGGGCCGCCTGATCCTCACCAAAGCGGGAAAGTGCAAAGCCGAGCAGCAGCTGGGACTCGGGCTCATTCGGCGCCAGCTGGGCGGCGCTGCGGATCAGCAGGGCGGCGCGCTGGGCGTCCTCGGCGGCCAGGGGCTGCCCGGTCTGCTCGCCGCGCGTGAGCAACAGGATGCCCAGCCGGCGCAGTGCCTCGGGCTGCCGCGGGTCCAGCTTCAGGGCGTTGCCGTAGGCGGTGACCGCCTGATCGTAGGTGGCCGAGTCGAAGGCGGCGCGGCCCCAGGCCAGGTAATCGGCATTGGCGCCGCTGCGCTGGGCCGCGGCTTTCAGCGAAGGCAGCTTCAACACGGCCTGGACCTTGCCCGCCTCCGCCGGCTCCAGCGAGGCCAGTTGCCAGCGCGGCACAAAGGTCAGCGCGCCCGCCACCGTGAGCAGCGCGGCCACGCCCACGCCGGCCAGTGCCAGCGTCCGCGAGCGCCGGGGGGAGCCGCCCCGGGCCGCCGGGGGCAGGGCGTCCAGCGCCCGCAGCGTCAGGGCCGCGCGGCGTTCCAGATCCGGGCGGCGCGCCTCGTCTTCCAGGTGGGTGAGCGCGGCATACAGCTGATCCCGCTCGGCGATCAGGCGGTCACGCTCGGGAGCGTCCGGGTCCTCGGGGGCCGCGCGGCGCAGCGGGTCCAGGACCAGCCACAGCGCTGCTGCGCCGATCACGGCAAGCAGAATCACGCTGAGGATCACGATTCACCCCGGCGGGCGGTGTCGCGGCGCACCTGGGCCAGATAGGCGTCGTGGGGTTCATTCTCGTGCGGCTCCCCGGCGGCAGGAGAGGGCACTCCCCGCCGGCGCAAAAAGGCCCACAGCGCCGCGCCGCCTCCGGCGAGGGCGATCAGGGGAGCGCCCCACAGCAGCAGATTGCGCCCCGACTTGGGGGGATCGAGCAGCACGAAATTGCCATACCGCGCCGAGAAGAAGCTGTAGATCGCCGCGTCGCTGCGGCCCTCGGCAACCTGCTCGCGCACCGACGAGCGCATCTTGATGCTGATGTCGCTGCGCGACTCGGCGATGGACTCGCCTGTGTCGCACAGCGGGCAGCGCAGGTTCTTCTGGATGGCCACCGCACGCGCTTCCTGATCGGGGCTCAGGGTGGGGGATGCGGCGTGGGCCGGGGCGCCCAGCAGAATCAGGCACAGGGCGGCGCTGAGCAGGTGCTGGCTGGGCCTCACAGCCCCTTCACCCCGATCTTTTCCAGCCCCACATTGAGCCGCTCACGGGTCAGGCCGCCCCGGTCCATGTGCTGCACGATGCCCGCCCGGTCTATAAAGACCGTCTCGGGAATGCCGGAGACGCCGTAATCGACGCCGGTATTGATGCCGGGGTCTTTCAGGTTGGGATAGGCCAGGGCGTATTCCTGAATAAAATCGCGGGCGTTTTGCTCCTTGGTTTCCTGAAACAGGATGCCCAGAATCGCCACGCCGTCTGCCGATTGCCGGGCGCTCAACTCGCGGAACAGCGGCGCTTCCTCACGGCACGGTCCGCACCACGACGCCCAGAAATTCAGGACGACCGGGCGGCCCTTCAGGCTGCTCAGGGTGATGGGCACGCCGTCCAGACTTTGCAGGGTAAAAGCGGGCGCAGCCTGGCCGATCAGTGGGCCGCCGGTGGTGGCATTCCTGGCCGGACTCAGCAGCGTGTAGCCCAGCACCGCGACCAGCGCCGCCGCGATCACGGGGGGCAGCACGCGCCGCCACGGCGTGCCCACACGGGCCTGGGGGGTTCTGGAGGGAGAAGATTCAGTCATGACACACTCTCAGTTGGGGTGGGCTTGGTCGGGGTCGGGTCAGTCGGTGGCGGGCGCGAGGCGGACCGCCGAGCGGGAGGGAAGCGACCGGGCAGGCTGGACCAGCGTGAGGCCCGCGCCCAGGCAGATGATCAGCGTGCCCCACCAGATCCACGACACCAGCGGGCTCTCGATCAGGCGGACGCTGGCCCACTTTCCGGCGGGATCGATGCTCGTGACGACCAGATAGGTGTCGCCCAGCGCGCCGTAGCGCACGGCGGGAGCCGGAAACAGCGTGCCGGGAGCCTGAACATAGGTGTTCAGCCGGCTCTCGAAGGGCCGCCCGTCAATCTGGACGGTGGCGACGGCCGAGGTTCCAAAGCCCCGGTCCTCCTGGCGCAGTCCGGTGAGTTGCAGCCGCTCGCTCAGCAGGGTGCTGGGCGCGGCCTGCAGGTTCAGGGTGATCTGGGCGTCGCGGCGGTACGCACTGCTGAAGGCCAGACCCAGCGCCAGCACGACCAGACCGATGTGGGCGGTGTACGCTCCGTACCGGCGCGGCTGGGCCCGCAGCGTTCGGGTCAGGCCGCCGCTCTGCCGCGCCGCGCGGGCAGTCAGCAGGCCCAGCCCAACAACGTTGTAGGCGGCCAGTCCCACGGTGAGCAGCACGCCGGGGGCGCGCACGCCGAACACGAGGGCGATCCCGGCGGCCCCCACGCCCGAGGCGAGCAGCGGCCACAGCGCCCGCCACAGGCTCTGGCCGTCCGCGCGCCGCCACGGCAGCAGCGGCCCCACGCCCATCAGCAGCAGCAGGCCCAGGCCCAGGGGAATGGCGAAGGCGTTGTAGAAGGCCGGGCCCACGCTGGCATCCCGGCGGCCCTGCGCGGCCTCCACGAAGGTTGGAAACAGCGTGCCCAGCAGCACCATGAAGGCGAAGACCAGAAACAGCCAGTTGCCGGCCAGGAACGCGCCCTCGCGGCTGACCGGGGCAGGCAGTTCGGCCTCGTCACGCAGGGAGGGCGCGCGCCACGCGGCCAGCCCGATGCCCACGATCAGCAAGAAGGCCAGGAAGCCCAGGAAAACCGGGCCCACCGGCCCGCCCGCGAAGGCGTGGACGCTCTGCACGATGCCGCTGCGGTTGAGGAAGGTGCCGAGCACGGTGCTGGAATACGCCAGCACGATCAGCCACACGTTCCAGGAGCGCATCAGCCCGCGCTTTTCCTGAATCTGGATGCTGTGCAGAAAGGCGGTGGTGAGCAACCATGGAATGAAGGAGGCGTTCTCCACCGGGTCCCAGGCCCAGTACCCGCCCCAGCCCAGCGTCTCGTAGCTCCACCAGCCGCCCGCGACGATGGCAGCGGTCAGGAAGGTCCACGCGACCAGCGTCCAGCGCCGCGTCACGACGACCCAGTGGTCGCTCAGGCGGCCCGTGATCAGCGCGGCCACCGCGTAGGCGAACGGCACGCTCAGGCCCACGAAGCCCAGGTACAGCAACACCGGGTGAACGGCCATCATCCAGTGGTTCTGCAGCGCCGGGTTGGGACCGCGCCCGTCGGCCAGCAGGCCGGAGACCGGCGTGAACGGCGAGGCGATGGTGGCACACACCCCCACGAAGAACAGCAGACTGATGAACATCGTTCCCAGCGCCCACGGCCTCAGGGCGTCGCGCCGCAGGGTCAGCGACAGGATGAACGCAAAGCCCGCCAGCAGCCAGGCCCACAGCAGAATGCTGCCCTCCAGCGCCCCCCACAGGCTGGTGACCTTGATCCAGGTGGGGGAGGAACGCATGGAATGTTCGGCCACGTAGCGCACCGAGAAGTCGTCGCTCAGCAGCGCGACCATCAGCACCAGTGCTCCCAGGCTCATCAGCGCGAACACTGCCCAGGTCGCCCGGCGCGCCGCCTCGACCACCCGCGCGTCCGCCCGGACGCCGCCCACGAAGGCGAGCAGCAGCCCCATCAGCGTAAAGCCCAGCGCGCCCAGCAGCGCGAGCTGTCCCAGCGAACCCAGCGCACTGGATGAAAAGGAGATCAGGTTCAGCATGAATGTCCCTCTGTGGGGTGTGCGGAGCGTGGGCGGCGGGCAGCCGTGGGGTCGCCGCGCCGCCTGCGCCCGGACCGAATTCTCACTGCGTCTGCTGAAGCATGTCCTTCAGCTGCGTCTGCGTCTTGGGCACGTTGTATTCCTCGCTGTGCTTGACGATCAGTTCCTGGGCATGAAAGGTGTCGCCCTGAAACTCGCCGCGCACCACCACGCCCTGGTTTTCCTTGAACAGGTCGCTGACCGCGCCGCTGTACTGCACCGGAAAGCTGGCCCCGCCGTCCGAGACGACGAAGCGCAGGCTGAGGGTCTGGGGGTCGTAGTTCACCGCCCGGACCAGCCCGCCGATGCGGATGGGGCGGCCCTCCAGCTCGGCGCGCTGTTGCTGGTACTCCGTGGGGGTCACGAAGTATTCCAGGCTCTTGTTCAGGTTTCCGAAGGCGATGAAACCGGTCAGGCCGGCCAGGGCCGCCACACCCAGTACTACCGGCAGCGGATTGCGGCGGCGCTGACGGGCGCGGGGCAGCGGAGCCTGGGGCGCGGGCCGGGTCACCGGGGAGCCTCACCCGGTTCGTCCCGGACGGCGCGCAGCCGCGCCCACACCCACAGCAGGTAGCCCAGCAACAGCACGAAGGTCACGGCATAGACGACGATCACATACACGCTGTACTTATCCACGGGCGGCTCCCAGGGCGCTGTTCTGACCGCGCAGGTCTTCCATCAGTTCACGTTCCTCGCGGGCCTCCTCCCGGGCGGCCAGCACGGCCCGCACCCGCAGCAGGTACAGGTACAGGAAGGTAAAGGCGATCACGGCCACCAGCAGGACCCAGCCGTAGATGGGCGCGGCGTCAAAGCGCATCTTGCCCAGCAGTTTGAGGGTCTGGGTCTGGTGGACTCCGCGCCACCACTCCACCGCCATGTAGTTGACCGGCACGTACAGCGTGCCCACGATGCCCACCACTGCCGACACGCGGGCTCGGCGCTCGGGATCGTCGATCAGGGTGCGGATCAGCAGGTAACCGCCGTACACCACCAGGCTCAGGGCGGTGGTGGTGAGCCGGGCGTCCCACACCCAGTACACGCCCCAGGTCGGCTTGGCCCACAGCATGCCGCCCACGATGGTCACCACCGTGAACAGCACGCCGATTTCTGCGCTCGCCAGCGCCAGACGGTCCCAGCGCCGCTGGCGCCGGATCAGGTACAGCAGCCCGAACAACCCGGTGCCGCCGTAAGCCAGGTAACTCAGCCACGCGCTGGGCACATGCACGAACATCAGCCGCACCAGCGATCCCTGGTTGAGGTCCAGCGGCGCGGCCAGGCCCAGAACAATCGCTGTGGCCAGCGTGACCAGGGTGGCCGCGCCCAGCAGCATCGTCGTGAGGTCTCTTCTCATTTCGCTCTCCATTGTGGAGGCTGGGCAGAGGCGTCACCGTGACGCCTCTGCCAACCGTCCTCGGTGCTGTCAGCATCGCGCTTCGGTCCGAGCTGGACAAGTGCGTGTGTCCCCGGGGCGGGGCTGACGGAGCAGATCACTTGGCGCATTCTGTGCCTGTCTTGGCCGCCCGCTGTTCTGGAGGCCCCGGCCCAGACAGATGCTTCAGCAGCACAGCACAGACCCCGCCACGGGGACGGGGTCTGTGCATGTGGTTATGGAGGCGGCGGTGCTTACTGCTTGACGATGCGGTCCACTTCGGCGGTGCCGCTGTAGGGGGTGGGGGCGTTCAGGTAGCCCTTGAGCACCACGCGCCAGTTGCCGGCCACCGGGTTGGGAATGCTCACGGCCTCGTTGGTGCTCGTGCCCTGGGCGCTGGAGCCGACCAGCTGACCGGCGGGGTTGTAGACCTCCAGGTCCAGGTCAAAGGCGGGGTTGCCCCAATCGGTGGTGACGCGCAGCACGCTCGAGCCGGCCGGCACGTTCAGGACGTGGGTGTCCTCGGCATTCTGCACGCAGCCGGCGGTGGGGGCGCAGGCGGCGGTGTTCACGGTGCCGCTCCAGCCGGGCAGGGTCGTGGTCTGGACCGAGTAGCGGGTGGGGTTCTGGCGCACGGCTTCGCGCACCGAGGCGTTGGCGTCCACGTAGCCGTAGCCCACTTCCCACTCCTCGCGCTGCTTCACGACCACCTGGGCCGGGTCAAAGCCGTTGGTGGCGGTGGCGACGTAGTACATCGCGCGGCTGGTCTTCTTGAAGGCGGCGAGCACGCTGTCCAGGTTCATCTTGGGGTTGGCCTCGAGCATCAGGGCCACCACACCGCTGATGTGCGGGGTCGCCATGCTCGTGCCGCTGATGGTGGAGTAGCGGGGGTTGTCGGTATCGGGCACGGTGGTGGCGGCCAGACCGGTCAGGCCGCGCGCCGCGCTGATCTTCACGCCGGGGGCGGTCACGTCGGGGTGAACCAGTGCGTCACCGGGGCGGCCACGGCTGCTGAAGCTGGCGAGGTACCCCTGCTTGTCTCCGGCAGCGACGCTGATCACGCAGGGGCTGGCCGAGTAGGGGTTCAGGGTATTGGCGTTCGGTCCCTCGTTGCCGGCGGCGAACACCACGACCATGCCCGCGTCGTAGGCGCGCTTGGCGGCGATGCTGATGGGGTTGTACGGCGCAAACTCGCCGCTGCTGCCCCAGGAGTTGCTGATCACGCGCACGTTGTAGGTCTCGCGGATGTCGGGCTTCATCAGGTAGTCAAAGCCCTGCAGCGCGTACAGGATGCTCAGGCCGTCGCCCGCGCCGACGCCCACCAGGGTTGCGCCGGGCGCCACGCCGCGCCGCATGCGGGCGCTGCCGGCAGAGGCCTCGCCGCTGCCGCCGATGGTGCTCGCGACGTGCGAGCCGTGGCCGCTGCTCGTGTCGGTGTTGGGCAGGTCCACGTACAGGTAGCCGCCCGCCGGGGTGTCGGTCAGGGGGCCGACCAGTTTCACGTTCTTGGCGATGTGGTCCAGATCGGGGTGGGTACCGTCCACACCCGAGTCGATGATGCCCACGCCGATGCCCTTGCCGGTCACGCCGTAGGTGCTCTGTGCGGTGTCGGCCCCGATGAACTTGACGCTCTCGGCGAGTTTGTACTGCAGCGGGGCGTCCTGGTAGATGGACTCCAGACCGGGCAGATTGGCCTTGAGCTGACCGATCAGGTCCTGGGTGATCAGGGTCTTGACCGCCACCATCGGCAGCACGTCAAAGGCCCCCAGGCCGTTCCCGAGATCCACATCCATATTGGAATCCATCCAGGAGATGGCGCGGCCCTTGCTGACGTTGTCGGCGAAAGACAGGATCAGGGTGCCGACCTGGCCGTAGCGCATCGAGCTGTCGACCTGCACGCCGCTGGGGCCCGAGGCGTACAGCGCCGAGCAGGCCGAGAGGGTGGTGGCCTGGGTCTTCAGTCCGCCCGACTGGGCGGCGGTGGGGGAGACGGAACCCTGAGGAGTGCTCTGCCCGCAGGAAGCGAGAATGACGGTCAAACCCAGGCCAAGCTTGGAAAAATTCTTCATGGGGGACTCCTTTGAATACTGTAGGTGCTTGAGGTCATTTGAGCAGGTGGTTCTCAAAAAAAACACAAAGCCAGATAAAGCGCGGACAGAAATGTGCCCGAAGTGTGACCAGGGAGGCGCTGACCCGCCGGCCCCACAGCCGGGCCCGCCTGTAAGCGGCGACGGAGGCCCGGCAGACGGCCGCTTTATACTCGGTTCATGCTCCTTCTTCCCTTACCCACCCGGCTGCTGACGCGCCTGCAAGGGGAGTGGGCCGGCGTCGTGGCGCCCGTGGAGGTGGGGGCCAATCTGCCGGGACTGATGGCCTGGGCCGAGGCGCAGGGCCGGGCCGTCTGGCGAACTCCGCCGCCTGCGGGTGAGGGCGCGTGGCTGTGGCTTCCGGCGGGCCGTTCGGACCTGCAGCATCTGCCGCACGCGCCCGAGGACATCCTGGTCCTGAGCGGGGCAGACCTGTGTTACACCGCCGAGGACTGGAGCCTGGCGCTGCCCGACCAGACGGCGGCCGAACGTGCCGCGACCTTTGAGGGCAGCGGCGGCTGGCCTCCCGCGCTGGAGCTGGCCCGGCAACGGCCCGGCGACCCGGAGGCCTACCGGCAGGTCCCGGCGAGCGTGCTTCTGGCTCCCTTTGTGCCTCCTGAAGAACGGCGCCCGGCGGCCCGGGTGCTGGCGGTGTCGCCGCTGGTCACGCCGGTGGTGGCCGCGGCCCTGGAGGTGAGTCCTGCAGAGTGGCAGGCGCTCGTGGAGGGTGGATGGTTGTGGCCGGCGGTGGGCGGCTGGGCCTTTCCGCCGTTGCTGCGCCGCTGGCTGGCCCCCGACCCGGACCCCCGGCTGGCCCGGCGGGCGGCCCAGGCCCTGCATGACACCGACCACACGGCCGGGGCGCTGGAGGTGCTGGCCGGCGCGTCCTTGTGGGCCGAGCATCTGTCGCTGCTGGTCCAGACCGCCCGTGCGGGCCAGGGTGAGGCGGCCCTGCGCGCTCAGCTGCGGCGCCTGCCGGAACGCTGGCGGACAGAACCCGAGGCGCTGTACCTCGCGGGCCTGCTCGCCCGGGTGGCCGGTGATCTGGACCGGGCCGAGACGCTGTATACCCGCGCTCTGGACGGACTGACGGGAGCAGCGGCAGCGCTGACCTTGAATGCCCGTGGAGTGGTGCGGGCGATGCAGGGCGAGGTGGACGGGGCCCTGGACGACTTCACCCACGCCGTGCAGGCGGGCGGATTGACGGCCGGAGAGGCCAGCCAGAACCGCGCAACCCTGCTCGTACAGCTCGGGCGACATGCAGAGGCTGAGCAGAGTCTGAACACCGCCGTGGCGGCGTTCCGGGAGGCGGGTGATCTTCCGCGTGAGGCCTACAGCTTAAAAACCCTGGGTTCTCTGTACTTCGGGCGGGGGCAGCTGCGTGAAGCCCTGGTGCCGTATCGCAAGGCACTGCAACTCTCTTTGCCGGATTTCGTGCAGGAGGCGGCACTCAGCCACCTGAACCTCGCCGAATCCCACATCTATCTGGGCGAATTCGATCAGGCCCAGCACCATCTTCAGGCCGCCGCAGGGCTCAACGAGCGTCAACTTTCCAGCCTTACGGCGGGTTGGCTGCACCGGGTGCAGGCCATTCTGGCCCTGCAGATGGGCGAAGCTGCCCAGGCCCTCGCGGCGCTGGACCGCATCCAGACCGATGACCGCAGTTTGGAAGCAGAAACGGCCCTGCTGCGGGTGCGCGCCCACCGGGAACTCGGGCAGCCGGAACAGGCGCGGATCATCCTGCATCACGCCAGTCCGCTGGGTCTGCGGGCCGAGCTAGAGGAGGCCCTGCTGGGCGAGGCCGGGATTGATCCGGTGATCGAGGCGGCGCGGCAGGAGGAGGCCCGGCTGGAACTCGTGACTGCCCTGCTGTACCGGGCCACGCCGGACGATCTGCAAGAAGCGCTGGAGCTGATCCGGCAGCACGGCTATCTGGCGCTGCTGGGCAGCCGCGCCGCCGCGCCGCTTGCCAGCCTGGCCCAGGACCCGCCCACCCGCGCCCTGTTTCCTCTGCGCATCCAGACCCTGGGGCCGCTGCGCTTTACCCATGCCGGACGTCAGGTGCAGCTGGGAGATTTCCCGACCCGCAAGAGTGCGGCGCTGCTCGTTGCGCTGGCTCTGGCCGAGCATCCGCAGTCGCGGGAGGTGCTGGCCGAGCGCTTCTGGCCCGGGGCCAAGAATCCGCTGGCCAGCCTTCAGACGGCGGTGTACCACCTGCGCAGCACCTTTGGAGTGCCGCTGGTGGGCAGCGAGCGCGGCCTGATGTCGCTGCTGTTTCCGGTGCACAGTGACCTCGCCGAGCTGCGCCGCGCCCTGCAGAGTCAGGACCTCGCCGGACTGGCCACCCTGCTGCGTCCCATGACCGCTCCCCTGACGGTGCTCTCGGACCTGCCCGCCGAGTTGTCCGAGGAACGCGCCCAGGCCGAGCGTCTGCTGCACGACGCCCTGCGGCTGCATGCCGACGCCCAGCCGGCGGCCGAAATCCACCGCCGCGACGCCCTGCGGGCGCTGATCGCCACCGATCCGCTGGACACCGACAGCCGCGAGGACCTGATTCGCTGGCACGAGTTGCACGGTGAAACCGACCTGGCCGAGCAGGAACGCCGCCATCTGGCAGACGCCCTCAGGGCGCTGGGGGTGGATTGACGGCCTACCTCTACAGCGCTTCAGCCCTCGACGGCGTAGGGAAACAGCAGCGTGGCCAGGATGACCGTTCCCAGATCAAAGGCGACCAGGAAGGTCAGCCACGGGCCGATCTGGGCCAGCGGTTGACCCTCCAACAGGCCCGAGGTGGCCCGCACCGTGGCGATCACCACCGGCACCAGAATGGGAAAGGCCAGCGCGGGCAGCAGCGCCTCGCGCGCCCGCAGGCTGACCGTGATGGAGCCGTAGAAGGTGGTTCCGGCCGCGAAGCCGACCACGCCCAGCACGGTGACTACTGCCAGAAGCAGCCACGGTGTGCCGGCACAGGCCCGGCCCGGAGCGCAGTCCGCGCCCGCCGCCCCGAACAGCAGCAGGCCCGCCGGCAGCGTGAAGGCCGCGACGAGCAGCAGCGGCCCCAGGACGCCCAGCAGCTTGCCCAGGTACAGCGCTCCGTGCGGCCCTGGATACAGCGTCAACTGTTCCAGCGCTCCGGCCTCCTGCTCCTGCGCGAAGGCCCGCTGTGCGCCCACCGCCGCCGCCAGGGCCAGCGCAGTCCAGACGGCTCCGGAGGCCACCCCGGCCGTCTGGGCCGCGCTGCGTCCGGTGTTGCCTCCCAGGGCCAGGCCCAGTACGAGCAGCACCAGACCGGCAAAAAAGGCGGTGGCGAGCAGCGTGTCGCGCGTGCGCCCGGCCACGCGCAGGTCCTTGGCCGCGAGATGAAGGGCCGTGTTCATGCGCCGCCCTGTCCGTTGAACGTGCTACACCTCATGCAGGACCCCTCCCGCCAGCCGCAGGGCACGCGGCGCCACCTGCTGGGCGAGCTCAGGCTCGTGGGCCGCGATCAACAGGGTGACGCCCGTGGCCCGCAGCTCGCCCAGCAGCTCCAGCACCAGCTGACGTCCGGCGGTGTCCAGATTGGCGAAGGGCTCGTCCACCAGGGTCAGCGGGCGGGCGAGCAGATGGGCGCGGGCCAGGGCCAGCCGCTTGCGCATTCCCGCCGAGAGAAAGCGGACGCGGCGGTGGACGGCGGCCTCCAGCCCCACGCGCCGCAGCGCCGCCGATTCGTTTCCCTTCTGACCGTGCATCTTCAGAGCAAACGCCAGATTCTCGGCGCAGCTCAGGTCCGGATACAGGCCCGCGTCCACCGGCATCAGGTGAATGTGGTCCCGCACCGCCCGGCCGTCGCGCAGATCAAAGCCCATGACACGTCCCTCGCCGCGCGTGGGCCGCAGTCCCGAGGCGAGCAGCCGCAGCAGGGTGGTCTTGCCCGCTCCGTTCTCGCCGAGCAGGGTCACGCCCTCGCCGGCTGCCACGTCCAGCGTCACCCCGCGCAGGATCACCTCGCGGCCCAGGCGCAGCCACAGGTCACGCAGTTGCAGGGCGTACGACACAGGAGCGCCGGCCGCGGTGGGCGGATCCGGCAGAACGTGCCTTACCGGAAGGTCTACACCCTCAGCCACGCGGGCATCACCTCATAGAAGAAGGTTGCCAGCCGCGTGAACTGCCCGGTCAGCATCAGCGCGCCAACGAGCACGAGCACGGCTCCACCCACCTTCTCGAAGATGCCGGCGTACCGGTTGAGGCGGCGCAGGTTCAGGCGGTGCCACAGCAGGGCGGCGAGCAGGAACGGCACGGCCAGCCCCAGCGTGTAGGCGGCGAGCAGGGTCACGCCCGCGCCCAGGCTGGAGGTGCTTGCGGCCAGCCCCAGGATGCTGCCCAGCGCCGGTCCCAGGCACGGACTCCAGCCGAAGGCAAAAGCCGCTCCCAGCGCGACCGGGCCGTAACCGCCCGCATCGGCCAGGGCGCGGGTGTCGCGCATCAGGAAGGGCAGACGAATCACGCCGAGCATGACCAGCCCGAAAAAGATGATCAGCCCCGCCGCGATCTGGCCCAGCAGGTACTTGTACGGGGAGAGCAGCGCCCCTAGCGTGCTGGCGGTGGCTCCCAGTGCGATAAAGACCAGGCCAAAGCCCGCAATAAAACCGAGCGCCCGCAGCAACGGCGCGCGCGCCCCGCCGATCACGCCCAGATAACTGGGGACCAGTGGCAGCACGCAGGGACTGAGAAAGGAGATCAGCCCCGCCAGAAACGCGACGGTCAGCGTCGGAGAGCCAGCGGGCAGGGTCATGCCGCGAGTCTAGCGGCTCGTGGAGGGGCGGGCGTCCTTCCTGCAGACGCGGCGAAGGTGCCTATTCCAGCTCTCCCGTGAAGTCGCCTTCCCAGGCATTCAGGATGCGTCCCTCCTGCACCAGCAGCACGGTGGGATAGGCGCTTACCTTCAGGGCGCGGGCGAAGGCGGTGGCGTCATCGCCGCGCCATACGTTCAGGCCCGCCGGGGCGGGGGAGGGCACGCCCTCGGCATTCACGGCGCGAACGGGCAGGCCACTGTCCAGCACGGCGGCCCACAGGTCACCCAGATCGCCGCAGTCGTGGCTGTACACCACCACGACCTCGCGCCCCTCCGCGACCGGATCGCTGGTCCAGGGATGGGCGGGCAGCGCCGCGCCCAGGCGCACGCGGGCCTCGGCCTGCCCCAGGGCAGGCAGGGTGCCCAGGGCGAGCAGCAGCGTCAGCAGCGGGGCATGTCGGCGGGTCATGGTGGCCATCATGCCGCGCCGCCCCGCCAGGTTGCATGACGGAGCGGTGAGAGCGCCAGTGAAAAAGCAAGAGAGAAAAGACAGCGGAGACGGGCGCGGGGCTAGGGGCTGGACGGTGCCGGTTTGGCGGGCGCTGGGACTTCACCCACCTGCGGCGCTCCCCCCTGGTTCCCGGCGGCCTTCACAGCGGCAGGATCGGGCTTCTCATCGGTGAGGGGGGTGGGGTTCTCGTCGGGGGCGTAGGCGGGCAGCTGCTCAACGTATACCCGGCGCTGAACGATGTTTTCCGGCGGCGTGAACTCGGTGGCCAAGCGGTTGGTCGTGCGGTCCAGACTGATCAGGATGGTCTTGGGATCGTTGGACACCCCCGCGTACCGCGCCTCGTTGTACTGCACCGGGGGCGGAGCGTCGGCCTGCACGGCGGTGTTGGCCGCGCCGCTGTAGTTGGGGTCCAGGCCGGCGAGCTGCACGCCGGGCAGGTAGCCCGGATCCGGCGCGGCGGTGTACACGATACCGGGGGGTTCGCTGAAGGTCCGGACGCTCAGGCCCTGGTGGGCGAGTTCCATCATGCGCCGCCAGATGGGGGCGTTGACCAGGCCGGAGTAGTAGTTTTGGGGCATCAGGCCGCCCTGCTGTTTGCCCACCCACACGGCCCCGGTGTACATGGGTGTGGTGCCCACAAACCAGAAATCCTTGGGACCGTTGGACGTTCCGGTCTTGCCCCCCACCGGCCAGTCACCGAACTTGGCGGGCCATGCCAGGCCGCCCTGCCGGGCCGTCAGGTCGTTCACCACACCCCGGATCATGTCCAGGCCCATCCACGCGATCTGCGGTGTCCATACAGGAGTGGCCTTCACCGGGCTCATGGTCACGTCGTACAGCACCTCGCCGCGCGCATTGGTGACCCGCGTGATGTAGCGCTGTTCCCGGTACTGCCCGCCGTTCACGAAGGGGGCATAGGCCGCCGCCATCTTGACCGGGGTGGTTTCCACTGCGCCCAGCGCCGCCGCCAGCCCGGTGCCGTCGTTGGGCGGCACGCCCAGTTCACGCAGCTTGCCGAAGAAGGTCTGCAGCCCGATGCGGTCGGCGAGGCGCACGGTCACGAGGTTCAGTGAGCGGTCCAGGGCCTCGCGGATGGTCATGCTGCGGTAGCTCGTCTGGCTCTCGAAGTTCTGCGGCGCATACACGCCGTCTTTGCAGCTGGGGCAGGGAAACTGGATGGGCTTGTCGTCCTCGCGGTGGTCCTGGGTCAGGCCAGTGGACAGCGCGGTGGTGTACAGCAGCGGCTTGATGGTGGAACCGATCTGCCGCTGGCCCTGCGCGGCGTTGTTCCAGTCGGCGGGCGGTTCGTTGCCCTTGAGCTTCTGCCCGATCATGCCGAGCACCTCGCCGCTGTAGGGGTCGATGATGGTGGCCCCCAGGGTCGCGCCGGGCGGCAGGCCGGTGGCCTCGCGGCTCGCCGTCTCCACGGCGTTTTGAACCTTGGGATCCAGGGTGGTGTAGACCCGCAGTCCACCCGAGCCGTACACCTTTTCCCGCCCAAAGCGGCGCACGAGTTCCTGCTCCACCTGACCCATGAAATGCGGCGCGCGGTTGAAGGTCACGGCCTTTAGTTCCTTCTGGGTGCGGTCCACGAGTTTGGCGCTGGTGATGTCTCCCTGCGCGTTGTACAGCACCTTCCAGCCGCGCGGCTGCAGGTTCTCCTTCCACGCCGCGTCCGACTGCGCCTGGGTGATCCATTTGTCCTCGACCATGCGCGCAAGCAGCACCTTCATCAGGGGCCGCATCTCCTTGTAGTTGAAGTAGCGCCCCGCGCTGGGCACAAGCACCGTGAGGTAGGCACTCTGGGCCAGGGTCAGGTTCTTGGGCGTGGTGCGGAAGTAGGCCTGGGCCGCCGAGTGGATGCCGTACAGCTCGACCGGGCCGCCGTCGCCCCAGTAGATGGTGTTCAGGTAGTCCTGAAGGATTTCCGCCTTGGTAAAGCTGCGCTCGACCTGCACGCTCAGCAGCCACTCCTTGATCTTACGGTCGGGGGTACGGGCCTGCTGGTATTCCTGCAACAGCAGGGTGTTCTTGATCAGCTGGTTGGTCAGGGTGCTGCCGCCCTGCACGCTCTCGCCGGCGGCCAGGCGCTGAACCTGCCGCCCCAGGCCGTAGGGGTCAATGCCGTAGTGCTCGAAAAAACGCCGGTCCTCGTTGCTGATCAGCGAGGCGACCATGAAAGGACTGATCTCGGACAGGTTGACCAGCGTGCGGCTGATGGCCTGCTCGCCCACCTTGGGAATCAGGCTGCCCAGCGGCGTGTTGTCGCGGGCAAACACCTTGGTTTCCGCGCCCAGCGTGCGGGTCAGGCTGTCGAGCTGGCGGTAGTCCGGCAGCTCGCGCCACCACTTCAGGCCGTAGGTGGCGGCGACCCCCGCGCCGGCGAGCAGCGCAGCAATCACGAAGGAGGACAGAAATTTAAGAAAGCGCAGAACAATCAAGAAAGCCACCTCGGGCGGTCAGGCGCGCGGCTCAACGCCGGCGGGCCTCGACCAGCTGGTTGACGCGTCCGCGCAGGTTCTTGCCGGACAGCGGTTTGTAGACAATGTCGTCGGCACCCACCAGCTTGGCCTGATCGCGGGTGTGGTCGTCGTCGAAGCCGGTCAGAAGCAGCACCGGAGTATCGCGCAGCCGCTTGATGCGTTTGACCCGTGAACAGATCTCGAAGCCGTCCATGTGCGGCATCTGAACGTCGAGCAGCATGGCGTCCGGGGTGTGGTCTCGCAGGTACTCCAGCGCCGCCTTGCCGTCAGCGGCGGCAACCACCCGGTGTCCGTCTGCCGACAGAATGACTTCCAGCATGGTCCGGATGGCCGGTTCATCGTCGGCGACGAGGATGGTATACGACATGCCCGCCATGATAGAGCAGCCCGCGTGACAGAAATCAAACCTTTGGTGCAGATGGCGTGCGTTCAGGAAAAGGCAATTGCCGCTCCCCTCACGCCGCCCGTGGGGCCGGACCTGTTAGGCTCGCCTGCGGTATGACGATGCGGGCAGAGGGAACAGGAGAGCGGGTGCTGTGCGCCATGTCGGGCGGTGTGGACAGCAGCGTAACGGCGGCGCTGCTCAAGGACGCGGGCTACAGCGTGGTGGGCGCGATGATGCGCTTCTGGCCGGACGACAAGCGCACCGATACCTTCGACAGCTGCTGCTCGCCCGACGCTGCGTACGAGGCCCGGCGGGTGGCCGAACAGGTGGGGGTGCCGTTTTACCTGCTGGATTACCGCGAGCAGTTTCAGCGGCACATCGTGGGCCCCTTTCTCGAGGAATACGCCCAGGGCCGCACCCCCAACCCCTGCGTGAACTGCAACACCAAGGTCAAGTTTGACGAACTGGTGAAGAAGGCCAAGATGCTGGGCTGCCGGTACGTGGCGACCGGGCACTACGTCAAGCGGGTGGACAACGGCCCCGAGGTGGAGTTTCACCGCGGCGACGATCCCCGCAAGGACCAGACCTACTTTCTGTGGGGCACGCCCAGGGACGCCCTGCCGTACATCCTGTTTCCGGTGGGTGAGCTGGAAAAGCCGCGCGTGCGTGAGATTGCCGAGGAGCGCGGCCTGCTGACCGCCCGCAAGCCCGAGAGCCAGAACATCTGTTTCGTGCCGGGCAAGGTGCAGGACTTCGTGGCCGAGCATCTGCCGCAGGCCACCGGCTGGATCCGTGAGATCGCCAGCGGCGAGGTGGTCGGCGAACACCTGGGCACGCAGTTCTACACGCTGGGCCAGAAGAAGGGCCTCGGCCTGTACCACTCGCACCGGGTCCGGCACGTTGTTCATCTGGACCCGGCCAGCAACACGGTCTGGGTGGGCGATTATGAGGACTGTCTGTGGAGTGGTCTGCGGGCTTCGGGGGCCAATTATCTGTGTGACCTTGCCGACCTGCCGCGCGAGCTGGACGTGCAGGTGCGCTACCGCACCCGGCCGGTGCGTGCCCACGTGGTTCACGCCGATGAACACGGTTTCGAGCTGCGCTTTGCCGAGCCGCAGTTTGCCGTGGCGCCCGGCCAGAGCGCGGTGCTGTACGACGGCCCACGCCTGCTGGGCGGCGGCCTGATCAACGACCATGCGCGTGACCTGCCGGCCATCCCCACAGTGGCTTTTGCCGCTCGCCCCGTTCCGGGCTGAGGAGCAGAGCTTCCGGCCCTGGCGCTGTGTGGCGCGTCAGTGTCAGTACGTCTGGCCGGTTGTCACGCGGCCCTGCGGTTCCTGACCCTGCTGCAGGGTCAGCAGGAAGTCGCGTGTGAGGCCCGCACCCCGCTGCACCAGATCGGTGGTGGTGCTCGCGATGTGCGGTGTGATCAGCACGTTGGGCTGCCGCCACAACGGATGCTCCGGCGGCAGGGGTTCGGGGTCGGTGACGTCCAGCACCGCGCCGCCCAGTTGCCCCGAGTTCAGTGCGGCGAGCAGGTCGCCCGTCACGATCAGGTTGCCGCGTCCCTGGTTGCTCAGCCACGCGCCCGGTTTTAAGCGGCCCAGCACGTCCGCGTTCACGATGCCGCGCGTCTGGGGGGTGCTGGGCAGCAGCAGAACCACCCAGTCGGCCCCGGCAAGCAGGGCGTCACGCTCCGTGTCGGGTGTCTTGCTGCGCACGCCGCTGACCTGCGCCCCAAAGGGAGCGAGCAGGTCCTCGACGATGTGCCCAATGTGGCCGTAACCCCACAGAACGACCCGCTGGCCGTCCAGGGTGTGCAGGCCCGATTCCGAGGGCAGCCGCGAGGACGCCCAGCGGCCTTCGTGCTGGGCATCCCGGAAGCGGTGCAGGCCGCGCATGGCCGCGAGCATCCCCGCCACCACATGAACGGCCACGGCGCGGTCGTGCAGGCGGCTGGCGTTGTACAGCGCCACGCCCTCCGGCAGATGCGGCTGCACGTGGTCAATGCCGGCGGTCAGGGTCAGCACCCACTGCAATCCCGGCGTCTGCAACAGTTTCTCGCGGGTCTCGCCGCGTGCGAGCCACAGCACTGCCCCCTGGGCTTCCCCGGCGGGCACGTGGTCGGCCGAGTAGAACGCGAAGTCCGCGCCCGGCACCCCGTGTTCGTCGGAGCGGGTGAGGGCGTGGAATTCGGGCAGATCGGGCAGCAGCACTCGCATGGAGCCTATTGTGCCCCAGCGTCCGGCGTGGGGGAGACCTTCCCGGTGGGCCGCGCCCGCCACTCCCCCCGGGTGATCTCCATATGCACGTCGGTGCGGCCCGCGCGCGGCGTGCGGCCCACCTCGCGGAAGCCGCAGGCGGCGAAGGCCCGCTGGGCGCGGCGGTTGTGGCCGAAGGTGGTCAGGCGCACCCGGTTCAGGGGCGGCTCAAGGTCCACAAAGGCCCAGCGCAGCAGGGCGTCCACCGCTTCACGGCCGTAGCCCTGGCCCCACAGCCGGGGATACCCGATCATCACGCCCAGGGTGCCGGTCGTGGGCGTCAGCGGTGCGGACGGGCGCAGGTCGTACAGCTCGGCACTGCCGATCAGGGCCCCGTGCTCGTCCAGGATGCCGAAGCCCGCGCGCTCGCCGCCGCGCTCCTCGTCTTGCATCACACGCCGGAACAGCCATTCGGGCAACCGGATGGGCCTGGCGTCGTTCCAGTCGGCGAGTTCGCGGTCCCTGAAAAACCCGTGCAAGACGTGCCACTCGGCACTGCTCAGCGAGAGCAGCGGCTTGAGCTGGACACGCCCGCCGGTCCCGCCGTCGGTGGGGGCAGGGGGTGTGGAGGCCGGGTCCGACATTCTGAACAGATTAACGCGCGCCCGGTCCGAGGGGTCCCAGGGCGCGGGTCACGTCGCGGGTCAGGCGCTCGAGGTGAAAGGCGTCGCCCTCGGCCCGCTCAACCTGCCGGGTGTGGGGGTCCACCACCAGCAGCGCCAGCACATGCTGGCCCGCGTGCCGCAGGTGGACGCCGGGGTGACCGCGCAGGGCGTGCTGATCGGCGTGGTCCAGGGCGGCCCACACGGGGGCATCGTCGCTTAAGCCCAGGTGCGCGGTGGGCAAACGGTGGGCGGCCAGTTCTGCCTCCAGCCACTCCAGCGCGCCCGGCAGGCCGGCGATCAGGCCCTGTTCCAGGTGGGGCTGGGGCCGGTTGTAGTGAACGGGGCCGCCGTCGCGGCGGCGCACCTTCCCGCCGGCTGCCCGCAGCAGCGCGTCCCCGGCGGCGATGTCCCACTCGCTGCGCGGCGACATGGTAAAGGTCACGTCGGCCTCCAGCGCGGCGATGCGGGCCAGCTTCAGCGCGATGCTGCCGCTGGGCAGCATGCCCGGTAAGGCGTGGCGATGCAGCTCCCGGCGGTACTCAGTGTCCGAGACGGCGACGCGCCACGGCCCCGGCGGGCGTTGGGGCGTCTGTCCGTTTTTCTGCACGCCGTATCCCACCACCCCCGTGAACAGTTCGTCGGTGGCGGGCACATACACGACCCCAAGCACCGCCTCGCCGTTCACCGCCAGCCCGATGCTGACGCAGTAGTCGGGGCTGCCTCCCACGTACTCCTTGGTGCCGTCGATGGGATCAATGATCCACACCCGTTCCCGCGAGAGCCGCGCCGCGCCGTCGGTCTCCTCCTCGCTGAGCAGGCCGTCCTCCGGAAAGGCGGCGGCCAGCCCCGCCGTGATGAGTGCAGACGCTTCACGGTCGGCGGCGGTCACCGGGTCGTCCGCGCTGGTCTTGTGTTCCACCTCAAGTCCCGCCTCCAGGTGGCGCAGCAGCAGCGCCCCGGCCTCGCGGGCCAGCCGCGCAGCCGCCGCCAGCTCTTCGGTCAGGGGCTCGGTGTGGGGGCGGAACGGAACGCTCATGGGCGCAGCATAGCGGTCTGCCCGGCTCCCGCTTCCCCCGGCCCCAGCAGCGCCGCCGACGGGCACAGGTCGCGCAGCACGCAGCGGTCACACTGCGGATGGCGGGCGCGGCAGGTCTGGCGCCCGTGGCGGATCGCCGCGACGTGAAAGGTGTAGCGCGTGGCCCAGTCGTGCGGCAGCACCTCGGCAAACCAGCGCTCCACCTTGACCGCGTTCCAGGCCGCCGGCACCAGGTCCAGCCGCCGGGCAATCCGGTGGATGTGGGTGTCCACCGGCATGGCGGGCCGTGCGAGGTCGAACAGCAGCACGCAGCTCGCGGTCTTCATGCCCACACCCGGCAGACCCTCCAGCAGCGCGCGGGCCGCCTCGTCGCTCAGGTCACGGGTCTCTCGCAGCGACAGGCTGGGCCGCGTCTCGTCCAGCTCCGCCAGCAGGGCATGGATGTAGCCGGCCTTGACCCGCGCGAGCCCGCCGCCGGCGGCCCTCAACACCGCCTCAATGCCGTCTGGTCCGTCGGCAAGCGCCGCTTCCCAGCGTGGGTAGGCGGCCTTCAGACCCTCAAATTGCCGCCGGGTGATGGGGGCGGTGTTCTGCTGCGAGAGAATGGTCTGGATCAGGCCGTCCAGCGGCTCGGCGGCGCGCCGGGGCGTGGGCGGCTCGGGCAGGTATTCCGTCGCCAGCCGCCGCGCGAGCTCGGGCAGATGGAGCGGCGGAGGCTGCTGTGCGCTGAGCGCGGGCTTTCTGGACACAGAGGGCGCAGAGGGCACAGAGGAGGCGGTCATGGCCGCAGGCTAAAGAGCCCCGCGCGGCAACACCGTGCCGCAACCCGCGCTTCAGGGGCGAGGAGTGCTTCGCCGCGCCTGCAGCACCTTGAGAAGGATGGGAATCACGCTGACGACCAGCACCACGCCCACGATCAGCAGAATGTAATGGTCGAGGTTGGGAATCAGGCCGCCGAGGTAGTACGCCAGCCCCGTGACCCCCACACCCCACAGCAGCGCCCCGATGACGTTGTACAGCGTGAACAGCGCAAACGGCATGCGGCTGACCCCGGCCAGCGTGGGCACCAGCGTCCGCACGATGGGCACGAAGCGGGCCAGGATGACTGCCAGCGCACCGTACTGCACGAAGAACTTTTCAGCCTGGGCGACGTATTCGGGCTTGAAGAAGCGCGAGTTCTGATGGCGGAACACCCCAGGCCCGAAGCGCTGCCCGATCCAGTACCCGACCGAGCACCCGATGATGCCGCCGGCCACCACCGCTGCCATCACGCCCCACAGGTTCAGGTCGCTGCCGGGGGCCGCCGCCAGCAGGCCCGCCGCGATCAGCAGGCTGTCGCCAGGCAGAAAAAACCCGATCAGCAGCCCGGTTTCAGCGAACACGATGGCAAAGATCCCGATATAGGAGGCGGAGAGAATTATGGACGTCAGATCGTGCATCTGTGCTCAGGCTACGTGATGTGGGGGGCCGCAGGGTCATCCCAAGGGTGGAGGGCTCCGGAAGCCGGGTGCGGCCCTTCCCCTGCCGGCCCGCAGGGGTGTATATTGTCAGGGTTGCCCGCTACGCACACCATCGTTTGGTGGAAGACGTGGCGGAGGAGGCACCGACATGAAGAAAGACATCCACCCCAAAGCCGTTCCTACCAAAATCATCTACCAGGGCAAGGTCGTCATGGAAACCATGAGCACCCGCCCCGAGATTCACGTGGACGTCTGGAGCGGCGTTCACCCCTTCTGGACCGGCGAGGAGCGTTTCGTCGACACCGAGGGCCGCGTCGACAAGTTCAACAAGCGCTTCGGCGACAGCTACCGCACCAAGAAGAAGTAAGTCCGCACTTCTGCTTCGCCCTGCCCATGTGGTGGGGCGAAGTTTTTTGTCTGATGGGCCGGGCAAGGACATTCCGGCGCGGCGCAGAGAGACTGATACAATCCGCCAAAGCATGCTCAGATCTCCCTATTCCGGTGGACACCTCGAAGTCGTGGTGGGCCCCATGTTCAGCGGCAAGAGTGAGGAGCTGATCCGGCGGGTCACGCGGGCAGTGATTGCCCGGCAGAACGTGCAGGTTTTCAAGCCCGCGCTGGACGACCGTTACCACGCCTCGGCCGTGGCGAGCCACGCGGGACGGAGCGTTCAGGCGCTGGCCGTGCGCCACGTGGCCGACATTCGTGAACACCTTAGCGGCGCCGACCGGCTGCTGGGAGTGGACCGCCTGCCGCTGCCAGACGTGGTGGGCATTGACGAGGTGCAGTTTTTTGATACGGCAGTGGTCGAGCTGGCCCTGGAACTCGCCGATCTGGGCGTGCGGGTGATTCTGGCGGGTCTGGACCTGGATTTCCGTGCCGAGCCGTTTGGCCCCATGCCCCAGCTGCTCGCCCGCGCGGAGAGCGTGGAGAAGCTCACCGCCATCTGCACGGTCTGCGGCGCTCCAGCCACCCGCTCACAGCGCCTGATCGGCGGCCAGCCCGCCCGCTTTGATGACCCTGTGGTGCTGGTGGGTGCCCAGGAAAGTTATGAGGCCCGCTGCCGGGTGCATCATGAGGTGCTGGAACCTTCCCCTGCCGTGAGCTGATGCCCCCCGGGGGAGAAGGCCAGGGCGCCGTTACCCCAGCCTACCCCGACGGCCGAAGGATCCGAGTGTGTATTTCTTCACATTGATGACTGTGTTTCATTTCGCAGAATGATGGGATAGGTCGCTGATGGGGAAGTTCGGGGCGGTCTGAGGAGCCGACCGGCACTGGAACGCCCGGTGGATGCGTCCGTGGAGACCCCTTGCTGAAATCCCGCTCCTCACCCCCCCGGTCTCCTCAGCTGGCTTCCTGGCAAAGCAGCCAGCGGTCCATGTTCAGGCTGCTGGTGCTGCTCGCCCTGCTGGCCTGCGCGGCGGCGCTGTGGAGCCAGAGTCCGGCATTCGACCCCCTGGATGTCTGGGCACTGCCGCTGCTGGCCACCATCCTGCTGGGGCTGCAGGTACTCCTGGCGGCCGGAAAGATCCACGTCCGCACCGCCTTCAATGGAGCGTTTCTGGTGGTGAGCGTGTATGTTCTGCTCGCCCTGGACCATCAGTTCCGGGTGCTGCCCCCCGGCGCCCTGAGCCTCTCGGAGAACACGTACTGGTTCGCTGTGATCTACACGGCAGCCTTCGTGACGTATCCGACCGGCCGGGCGCTGCAGGTGGTAGGGATTGTGCTGGCGGCCGCGGTGGTGATCTGTGTAGGGCATCTGCTGTACACGGTGCCGGCCCAGACCCGCATGTCGCTGACCGGAGCGTCGCTGCAGTTCCTGCTCACGGGCACGGTCCTGATCGTGATCCAGGCGACGTTGGGCGCGCAGAGGGTGCGGCTGCTTGCCGCCCGTGCCGCCGCCTACACCGATCCCCTGACCGGCCTGGCCAACCGCCGCGCCGCCGAGGAGCGGCTGTGGGCGCTGTCGCGGACTGCGGCCACTTACACGGTGGTGCTGTTTGATCTGGACCACTTCAAGCGAATCAACGACACGCACGGCCACGCCACCGGCGATCTGGTGCTGCGCGGCGTGGCCGATACCGTGCGCGCCCACCTGCCCGAGGGAGCCGTGGCAGCGCGCTGGGGCGGTGAGGAATTTCTGATGATTCTGCCCCCGCTGACTGAGCAGGAGGCGAGAAGCACCCTCAATGTGCTGCGCAACAAGCTGCGCGAGCAGCGGCACGGCGAGGTGATGGGCGTGACCGCATGTTTCGGGGTCGCCACCGCGCAGCCGGGCGAGCACCCGGACCGGGCCGTGGCGCGGGCAGATCAGGCCATGTACGCCGCCAAGCAGCAGGGCCGCAACGACATCCGTCTGGCCGAATGGCGGCATACCCAGGTCCCGGTGAACCTGGAGCCTGCCCCGCTGGGAGGCGAACCCGGCGAGTCCTGATCCGGCGGGCCGAACCGGGCGGGCTGTCCCGCGGCGGTGAACCGGGCCGGCCCTCATGCGCCCGCGCTCCCTGAGGAGCAGATTCACGCGGCCACCCTGGTTCCAGCCGCACCTGATCTGCTAGAATGTCCCGTTTTAGAGCGAAGGACATGACCTTCCTTACGCACCTGGCAGAATCCTTCGCGGCCCTTTTTTCTGTGCTGGCCGCGTTTGGGGAAGAATCAGCGGGTCACCAGATGGCTCATCCAACAAGGAGCGATCAACTTGCAGAACAACCTGATTGTGCGCGGCGCAAAAGAACACAACCTCAAGGACATCACCGTGGAGTTGCCGCGCGACCAGTTCATCGTGATTACCGGGGTATCGGGCAGCGGCAAGAGCACGCTGGCCTTCGACACCATCTACGCCGAGGGCCAGCGCCGGTATGTGGAGAGCCTGTCGGCCTACGCGCGCCAGTTCCTGGGCCTGATGGAAAAGCCCGACGTGGAGAGCATCACCGGGCTGTCGCCCGCGATCTCCATCGACCAGCGCACCACCAGCCACAACCCGCGCAGCACGGTGGGCACCGTGACCGAGATCCACGATTACCTGCGTCTGCTGTACGCCCGCGTGGGTACGCCGTACTGCCCGATTTGCGGCCGCAAGATCGAGAAGCAGAGTCCCAGCGAGATCACCGACCGCCTGCTGCGCGAGTTTGGCGACAAACGGGCGATCCTGCTCGCTCCGGTGGTGCGCGGGCGCAAGGGTGAGTACCGCAAGCTGTTCGGTGACCTGCGCCGCGAGGGCTTTGCTCGGGTGCGGGTAGACGGCACGCTGTACGAGCTGGAGGAAGCCGAGAAGCTCAAGCTGGAGAAGTTCGAGAAGCACGACGTGGACGTGGTGATTGACCGCGTGACCCTGCGCGAGACCGACCGCAGCCGCATCGCCGAGAGCGTGGAACTCGGCCTGCGCCGGGGCGAGAGCCTGCTGCGCGTCCTGCTTCCTGATGCGGGCGAGGACGGCGGCGCCCACGAGGAACTGTACTCCGAGAAGTTCGCGTGCCCGGAACACGGCAGCGTGCTGGAGGAACTGGAGCCGCGTTCGTTCTCCTTCAACTCGCCCTACGGGGCCTGCGGCGACTGCGCGGGCCTGGGCAGCAAGAATGAATTCTCGCCCGAACTGGTCGTTGACGAGAAGCTGTCGGTGGCCGAGGGAGCCATCCTGCCGTGGAGCAAGAAGGGCACCGGCGGCGGCGTGTACTACTGGGACAAGCTGCAGGCCCTGGCCGAGCATCTGGACTTCAGCCTCAAGACCCCGTGGCGCGACCTGCCGGCCGCCGCGCAACATGCCATCCTGCACGGCCCCGGTCAGCCCTTCGAGGTGGTGTACCGCCGCGGCGGCAAGGAAACCATGCGCTTCATGACCGAGTTCGAGGGGGTGATTCCCAATCTGGAACGGCGCTACGCCGATACCGAGTCGGACTTCATGCGTGAGAAGCTCGAGGAACTCATGGAGATGCGGCCCTGCCCGACCTGCGGCGGCACGCGCTACAAGCCCGAGATTCTGGCCGTGCGCGCCGGTGGCCTGAACATCGCGCAGGTGGGCGGCATGAGCGTGCTGGAGGCCGACGCCTTCTTTGGCGGCCTGCAGCACAGCACGCTGGATCACAGCGCCATCACCCCCTTCCTGAAGGGTCATCTGGGCGGTACGGCCCGTGCCCATGCGCCCCGCCACTACGAATACGCGCTCAACGCCTTTGGTGAGGCGGTGGCGGCCCCGATCCTCAAGGCCATCCGCACCCGCCTGAAATTTCTGGTGGACGTGGGGCTGGACTACCTGTCGCTGGACCGCACCGCGAACACGCTGTCGGGCGGCGAGGCCCAGCGCATCCGTCTGGCCACCCAGGTCGGCTCGGGGCTGACCGGGGTGCTGTATGTGCTGGACGAGCCCAGCATCGGACTGCATCCCAAGGACAACGGCCGCCTGATCGGGACCCTCAAGAACCTGCGTGACCTGGGCAACACCCTGCTCGTGGTGGAACACGACGAGGACACCATGATGGAGGCCGATTACCTGGTGGACATGGGGCCGGGGGCGGGCGTCCACGGCGGCGAGGTCGTGGCGGTGGGCACGCCGCAGGAAGTCCGCGACAGCCCCCACAGCCTGACCGGCAAGTACCTGCGCGGCGAGCTGAAGATCGAGGTGCCCAGCGTCCGGCGCCGCGGCAACGGCAAGAAGCTCAAGGTGTTCGGAGCGCGCGAGCACAACCTGCAGAACGTGGACGCCGAGATTCCGCTGGGCACCATGACGGTCGTCACCGGTCCTTCGGGCAGCGGCAAGAGCACCCTGATTCACGACATCCTGCACGCCACGCTCGCCCGCGAACTCAACGGCGCAAAGACCACGCCGGGCAAGTACGACCGCATCGAGGGCATGGAGCATCTGGACAAGGTCATCGAGATTGACCAGTCTCCGATCGGCCGCACGCCCCGCAGCAACCCGGCGACCTATACCGGGGTCTTCACCGAGATCCGCGACCTGTTCACCCGCACCCCCGAGGCGCGCCGGCGCGGGTATCAGGCCGGACGCTTCTCGTTCAACGTCAAGGGTGGGCGCTGCGAGCACTGCAAGGGCGACGGTGTCATGAAGATCGAGATGAACTTCCTGCCCGACATCTACGTGCCGTGCGAGGTCTGCAAGGGAGCGCGCTACAACCGCGAGACGCTGGAGGTCAAGTACAACCACAAGACCATCAGCGACGTGCTGGACATGACCGTCGAGGACGCCCACACCTTCTTCGAGGCCATTCCGACCATTGAGCGCAAGATGCAGCTGCTGCTGGACGTCGGCCTGGGTTACATGCGCATCGGACAGCCGAGCACCACCCTCTCGGGCGGCGAGGCCCAGCGCATCAAGCTCGCCTCCGAGCTGTCCAAGCGGGCCACCGGCAAGACCATCTACATCCTGGACGAACCCACCACCGGGCTGCACTTCGAGGACGTCCGCAAACTGATGGAGGTGCTGTCGCGCCTGGTGGAGGGGGGCAACACGCTGGTGGTCATCGAGCATAACCTGGACGTGATGAAGTGCGCCGACCACTTGATCGACCTGGGCCCGGAGGGAGGCGTGCGCGGCGGCACCATCGTCGCGACCGGTACCCCCGAGGAACTCGCGGCGCATCCCACGAGCTTCACCGGCGAGTACCTCGGCCGTGTGCCCGGCATCATCGCAGCCGCACAGGAGGAGCCGGAAGCGGTTCTGGTGGCTGCAGGCAGCCGGGGCCGCGCCAAGCCCGCGGGTGCCCGGACCCAGAGTCGTGCTAAGAAAGGGGCAGCATGACCAAACCGCCCGCGCCCGAGCATCCCGATTCGCCGCAGCACCGTGAAGGCCAGGCCGCCTCGGGGGACCCGGTGGAGACCGTGGTGGCCCGGGCCGGTGCGGGCGGCGAGGTGTACTTCTCGCAGGATGAGGACGTGCCGGAGGCGGGCGCCCAGGCAGTGGAGAAGGACACGTTTGTGGGGCGGCCCGCCCCCACCTTCATTCCCCCGGCGCCCACCCTGCCCCCACCGAGCGGGGAGGACGCCGAGGAGCCCTACCGCAACGGGTTCCTGACTTTTCTGCGGCTGTTCGGGGGCTGGGCGCTGCTGCTCGGGCTGGCCTACGTGATGTGGACGCCCGGGGAGTGGCCCAACGATCTGCTGCTGTGGACGCTGCTGGTGGTCCTGGCCGACGAGTTCGGCGGCTGGTTCGGCTATCTGGGGGTGGCGCTGGGTGGGCTGGGGTATGTCAGTCCCAATCCGCCCCCGGCGGAGTGGCTGATCATCCTGCCGCTTGTCGGCGGCGCGCTGACGGCGCTGCTGCTCGTCAAACATTCGGGCGGGCCCTTCGTGCTGCCCTTCGCGGGAGCGCTGTATGCCGGCACCCTGCTGGCGGTGGCCCGTTTCGGAACAAAGTTTGATCCCGAGATGAAGCTGCCCTCCAACGATACGTTTCTGCGGTCCGCGCTGCTCGCCGTGGCGGTGGGACTGGGCTTCAGCTTCGTGCGGCAGCTAATCGGTCTGTACCTGCGCCGGCGGGCGGCCCGCTCCCGGTCTGCGGCTCCCACCTCCACATCTGTGGCCTGAAACGGACACGGCAGTACAGGCGCCGGGAGGGACCGCGCCCCTGTCTGGTCCTCAGACGGTAGACTGATGGGCAACATGACCAGACTTCAGGGAAACAACCCCAACCGCACCATCCTGGTGGTCGGCACACTGCTGGCCGCCGTGCTGATCGTCCTGGCCATCTTCGCCGTGCGTGACAAGCCCGCTGCCGGCGCTGCCCTGAATGCCAGCTTCAATCTGGACGGCATTCCGTATGACGGTCAGGCGGACGCGCCCGTGAACGTGGTGGTCGTCGAGGACTTCAAATGTCCGGTCTGCAAGCAGTTCGAGGCCAGCGTTGCGCCCGCGCTGGAAAGCAAGTACGTGGAAACCGGCAAGATCAAGCTGTACTCGCTGGTCTGGCCCTTCCTGGCCGAGAACGCCCGGCTGCCTACCGACGACAGCAAGCTGGCCGCCCAGGCCGCGTACTGCGTCTACGACCAAGGCGGCAACGAGGCCTTCACCGCCTACAAGGCGGTCCTCTTCCGTGCTCAGGGCGATGAATCCACCGTCTGGGCCACCAAGACGCGCCTGAAGGATCTGGCAACCAATGTGGAGGGCGTCGATCAGGCCAAGTTTGCCACCTGCCTGGATACGGACGCGACCGCCGCCCGCGTAGACGCCGCCGAGAAACAGGCCATGGACGCGAAGGTCAACCACACGCCCACCGTCTTCGTCAATGGCAAGGAAGTCGTCCAGACCGGTGGCCTTGATCAGCTGCAGACGGCCACCGAAGCCGCCATTGAAGCTGCCCTTCAGTAGGCATGTCCCGCGACAACCGCCTGTACCTGGCCTGGGTGGTGGCGCTCGTCGCCACCCTGGGCAGTCTGTATTTCAGTGAAGTGCGGGGCTTCCGGCCCTGCGTGCTGTGCTGGTATCAACGCATCGCCATGTATCCGCTGTCGGTGATTCTGGGCGTGGCTGCGCTGGGAAGTGATCTGGCCGTCCGCCGTTATGTGCTGCCGCTGGCGGCGGCCGGCTGGATCGTGGCCCTGATTCAGAATCTGGAAGACTGGAGCGTGATTCCCACCCTCAAGGCCTGCAGCGCCCTGGCCGACCCCACGGTGGTTCCGTGCAACACGCCGTGGCCGTTGTGGGGTGCGGGGGCGCTGTCTGGCCTCAACGGAATTCTGACCATTCCGGTGCTGAGCCTGACCGCCTTCACCTTGATCATTGTGCTGCTGTCGTGGCGCAGACGTCGGCTCTGAGGGGTCCGAACCGGCTCAGACCGGTCGCCCCGCCATCATGAAGCTGGCGGTCATGCCGCCGTCTACCGGCACGATGGTTCCGGTCATGAAGCTGGCCGCGTCGCTGCCCAGAAAGTAGACGACCTGGGCCACTTCCTGGGGGGTCCCCATGCGGCGCAGGGCGTGGAGGTCTTCATAATCCCGGCGGGTGCTCTCGGGGTCCTGGCTGTCCTGGATGGCCTGCAAAACCGCCTCGGTGCTGATGGCCCCCGGCGCCACGGCATTCACACGGACCCCGCGCGGAGCCAGATCCAGGCTCATGGCCCGGGTCAGGTTGACCAGCCCGCCCTTGCTGGCGTTGTACGCCGCGTTGTTCTGCTCGGCCAACAGGCCCTGCACCGAGGCCACATTGACCACGGCGCTGCCCGCGCCCATCAGGTCAATCAGGGCGCGGGTCAGCAGCAGGGGCGCGGTCAGATTCACGTTCAGGGTCCGGGCCCAGCCGCGCTCGCTGACTTCCAGGACGCTGCCGTGTGCATCCTGATACGCCGCGTTGTTGACCAGCACGTTCACGCCGCCCAGCTCCCGCGCCGCCCGCACGATGCGCTCGCGTCCGGCGGCGCTGCTGACATCCGCCCGGACGCGGCGTTGACCCTTGAGGGTAGGCGGCAGGGACAGGTCCACACTGAGGACCCGGCTGCCCCGTTCGGCATACAGTTCGGCAATGGCCCGCCCGATGCCACGGGCCGCTCCGGTCACGATCACGACGGGCGATTCAGAAGCTTCACTGGAGCGCTGGGCTCTGCTCATGCCCCAGTGTCCGGCATGGCTGCGTGGTGAGAGAAGAGTGTGAATGGACGCTCAAGTGGCGGGGGAACCTGGGGGGCGTCCCCAGAGGGAAGAGAGTAAAAAGGCAGAGAGGCGAGGAAGGTTTCCCTTCCCGCCTCCCATCTGCGCAGTGCTGTGTTACTTCTTGCTGGCGGCGATCAATGCCGGGACGATCTGGTTCACGTCGCCCACGATGCCGTAGTCGGCCACCTTGAAGATGGGCGCCTCGGCGTCCTTGTTGATGGCGATGATGTTCTTGCTCTTGCCCATGCCGGAGAGGTGCTGCACCGCGCCGCTGACCCCCAGGGCGATGTAGGCCTTGGGCTGCACGGTCTTGCCGGTCTGGCCGACCTGCTCGGCGTAGGGCCGCCAGCCCGCGTCCACCACCGCGCGGGTCGCGCCGACGCCCGCACCGATGTTGTCGGCCAGACCCTCGACGTACTGCGCGAAGTTCTCGGGACTGCCCACGCCGCGTCCGCCGGTCACGATCACGTCCGCCTCGGTGAGGGCCACGCGGCTGGTCTTCTCGACGCTCTTGCCGGTGATCTCGGTGCGGGGGGTCGGCAGGTCCAGCTCGATGTCGTACTGCTCGCCGGCCGCGCTGGCCGGGGCCGCCGGAGCGAAGCTGCCGGGCTTGACCGTCACGACGATGACCGGGCCCTCGGCTTCCACCGTCTCGGTCACGCGGGCCAGGTAGGTGTAGCGCTGGGCCTGCAGGGCGTTTCCGTTGACGCTCAGCTTGGTGGCGTCTTCCAGATACGGGGCGTCCAGCTTGACGGCGACGCGGGGAGCGTACTCGCGGCCCGAACGGCTGCCGCCGATCAGAACGGTGTTCGCCTCGCCCTCGCGGGCGATCTGGGCCACAGCGGCGGCCCAGACTTCCGGGTTGTACTGTGCCAGTGCGGGCAGGTCGCCCACGAGCACCTGATCGGCGACTGCGGCGGCCTCGGTGGCGACTGCGGCCACGTCCTGCCCCAGCACGAGCAACGTGATTGGTCCCTCACGCCCGGCCTCGCGGGCGGCAGTGACCATTTCCAGGGTGGCCTTGCCAAGTTTGCCCCCGGCGTGTTCAGCAACAATCAGAATCATGCCAGCACCTTCGCTTCGTTGCGCAGGAGATCGAGAAGTTGCTCGGCGGCGGCCTGCGGATCCTTGCCGTCGATCATCTTGTTCAGGCGGGCGCGGGTCTGGATTTCCGCGTTCACGTACTTCACGCTGGGCTGCACGCTGTAGGTCGAGGGTTCGTCCTTGCGCAGCTCTTTCTTCTTGGCTTTCATGATGTTGGGCAGCGTGGGGTAACGCGGCTCATTCAGACCCTGCTGCGCGGTGACCACGGCGGGCAGGGCCACCTTGAAGCCCTCGTTGCCGTCATCCACATCGTGGCGTCCGGTCAGGGTGTCGCCGTCGGCGCTCAGCTCATTGGTCCAGGTCAGCTGCGGCCAGCCCAGGCGCTCGGCGCTGGCGGCGCCCAGGGCCTGCGAGTCCCAGTCGGCTTCCTGACCGCCAAGCAGAATCAGGTCGCTGCCCTCGGCCCCGGCCACCTGCGCCACGATCCTGCTGAGGGCCACGGCGTCATACCGCTCGTTGGTCTCGACATGAATGGCGCGGTCCACACCCATCGCCAGAGCAGTGCGCAGCGCGTCCTCGACCTTCTTGGGTCCGACCGCCAGCGCCACGATCTCCTCGACATTCGCGCCGCCTTCACGCAGGCGCAGCGCTTCTTCCACGCCGTATTCGTCCATGCCGTCGATCACCAGGGTGGTGCCTTCCAGATCGACGCTCTGTCCATTGATCTTGATGCGGGCCTCCGCATCGGGAACCTGTCTGACAAGGGTCAAGATTTTCATGAAACCTCCAGAATGAGGGAACGCCTTCCGCCGGTGGGGCAGGAGTGGACCCTGCGATCAGATAATTAAACTCGGTACAAGTTTAGCAGGACTTCCCGGCATCTGCGAGCGAAGGAAGGTCAAACCCGTCTATTCTGAGCCATAAGCACTGCCCCTGGATAGGGAGAAGGTACAGAAACGCTGAGGCGTCACCGGGCGGGTTGCAGGACTCACCTCCGCAACATAAATTCGTCATCAACCAGTTCATGAGTGCCCCTCATGTTGATCCACCACGCTACATCTCATGAAGCGACTGATTGCTGTAACCGTTCTGTCTGCTGCCGCCACCGCCGGCGCGCAGACGTTCAACAACCTCGAACTCGGCCTGACCGGCGGCTATGCGGGCGGCCTGAGCGGCGCAGTATTTGTTCACGCTCCCAATGTGGTGGGCCCGGTGGGCGTGAAGGTCGGGGTGGCTTTTACCAAGCCCAGCGACTCCATCAACGATTCCAGCCCGGAAATCCCCGGTCTGTCCGGGCCCAACGAGACGTTTGGAGCCGCGAAGCAAGCGGGCCGTGCGTCCGAGTACGGCAGCCAGACGGTTGTTTCTGCAGATGCCACCTACGGTCTGGGTGAAGTCGCTCCCGGCGTCGACACCATGGTTTACGGTGGAGTCCGCTACGGCATGTTCAAGGCCACTGAGGACTATGGCAGCAGCGGCAACACCACCTACTCGACCAATGCTTTTGGCCTGGGCGCAGGTGCGATGGCGAGCTATGCATTGACCGGTAACCTGAGCTTGGTTGGGGATCTGGGAGCGGATTACTTTTTCAACGGCCCCATCAATGTCAACACTGTGCGCGCCGACGGCACGACCTTCTCGGACCGCTACGAGACGGGCGACGCCAGCTACGCAGAAAACGGCAGTCGCGTGATCCGTCCCGGGACCAGCTTCAAGGCCCGCATCGGCATCAAGTACATGTTCTGAGCCGGACTTCAGAAAAAGGGGGTGGACAGGCTGCGGCCCGTTCACCCCTTTTTCTGGCGTTCCCCTTTCTTGCTTTCCCCGGCCTTCAGATGGGTGTTCAGCATCTCAAAGCCGGCCACCGCGCGCGGAAAGCCCAGATATGGCACGCACATCATCAGTGCTCCCCGGACCTCATCCTCGGTGGCCCCGGCGTTCAGCGCTCCGCGCAGGTGGGTTCTGAGTTCCGGGGGACTGCCCAGCGAGACCAGCAGCGCGCAGGCAATCAGTTCCTTGGTCCGGAGATCCAGGCCCGGCCGGTCATACACCGTGTCGTAGGCGAAGTCCCGGATGTAGCCGGCGAGGTCGGCGTCCAGTGCTGTGAGGCGCTCCAGGATGCGGTCATGCTGCGAGCCGAACAGCACCTCGCGGGCCTGGTGGGAGGTGGCCGCCTCGGATCCGGGTGGACGCAGGGAATCGTCGTTGGAAGTCATGCGGCCCAGGCTAGCGGATGACGCCAGAGGGGCCCTGAAAGACGGGCGTCAGGTGTGCAGTCCTACAGTATGGGCAGGTCAGAACGTAAGTTTGGGCGCGTCACACACACCGGTGATGCTCTAGACTCAGACCTGTACACCTGCATTTCCTGTGCTGTACCCGCTGTTCTGCACCGAGCCACGCGCGATCACGTCCGCGCCTCCGCCCCCTGGGGGTCTTCCATGAACCGATACGACGACCGCGCCCGACTCGTGTTTCACTATGCCCGCGAGGAAGGCAACCGCCTGGGCCACGCGATGGTCGGCCCCGAACACCTGTTGCTGGGTCTGATGCGTGAGGGCGGAACTGCCGCGACCATTCTGACCGAATTCGGGGCGAGCCTGGACGGTCTGCGCCGCCGCGTGGAGGAGATCATCGGCCGCGGCGAGGGCAACCGCCTCAATGACGCGCCGAGCATCACCCCGCGTGCGCGCCGGGTCATGGAACTCGCTTCCAGCGAGGCACGCAGCCTGGGGGCCCAGGTCACGAGCACCGAGCATATTCTGCTGGGCATCATCCGCGAGGGTGACGGCGTGGCCTTCCGCATTCTGCAGGAGCTGACCAAGGATGTGGATACCATCCGCTGGCGCATCCTGGCGCAGGGCGAGAGCTCGGGCGGCAAGCCGGCCAAGCCCGTGGCGACTCCCTTTCTGGACGAGTACGGCCGTGACCTGACCAAGTGGGCGCGTGAGGGCAAGCTCGATCCCGTGATCGGCCGCAGCGAGGAGATCCGGCGCGTTACCCAGATCCTGACCCGGCGCACCAAGAACAACCCGGTCCTGATCGGTGATCCCGGCGTGGGCAAAACCGCCATCGTGGAGGGGCTGGCCCTCGCCATCCACGAGAAGCGTACGCCGCCCAACCTGCACGGCGTCCGGCTGATCAGCCTGGACCTGTCGGGTGTGGTGGCGGGCACCAAGTACCGCGGCGAGTTCGAGGAACGGCTGCGCCAGATCATCGAGGAACTGCGCAATGCCAAGGTGATGGCCTTCATTGACGAGCTGCATACCCTGGTCGGCGCGGGCGGCGCGGAAGGCACGCTGGACGCGGCCAACATTCTCAAGCCCGCGCTGAGCCGCGGCGAGATTCAGGTGATCGGCGCGACCACCACCGGCGAATACCACCGCTACATCGAGAAGGACGCTGCTCTGGAACGCCGCTTCCAGCCGGTCATCGTGCTGGAGCCCAGCCCCGCCGAAACGCTGCAGATCCTGCGTGGCCTGCGCCCCAAGTACGAGGAACACCACGGCGTGCAGATTCCCGACGCGGCACTGGAACTCGCTGTGCGCATCGGAGAGCGCAGCCTGCCGGGACGCAACTTTCCGGACAAGGCCATTGACCTGATCGACGAGGCCGCCTCCCGGGTGCGCCTGAACATGAGCATCGAGCTGCCGGTGGCCGAGAACGAGGACGGCGAACCCTACGTGACCCGCGAGGACATCGAGAGTGTCATCAACTCGATGGGCGGCATCTACAGCGAGGAAAGTGCCGAACAGCTCGGCGATCTCGAACACATGCTCGAGGATCAGGTGTACGGCCAGCCGGACGCCATCAAGGCCCTCAGCTCGGCACTGAGACGCGCCCGCGTTGGGCTGGGGGGCCGGACCCGCGTGGCCGCTTCCTTCCTGTTCGTGGGCCCCAGTGGGGTGGGCAAGACGCATCTGGCCCGGGCGCTGTCGCGCAGCCTGTTCAACAACGAGCGGGCGCTGATCCGGGTGGACATGTCCGAGTTCCAGGAAAGCCACAGCATCAGCAAGCTGATCGGCTCGCCTCCCGGCTACGTGGGCTTTGAACAGGGGGGACGCCTGACCGAGGCGGTGCGCCGCCAGCCCTTCAGCGTCATCCTGCTCGACGAGATCGAGAAGGCGCACCCGGACGTCTACAACACCTTCTTGCAGGTTCTCGACGACGGCCGCCTGACCGATGGGCTGGGGCGTGCGG
The DNA here is from genome assembly GCF_014647075.1 of Deinococcus aerophilus. Lineage (NCBI taxonomy): Bacteria > Thermotogati > Deinococcota > Deinococci > Deinococcales > Deinococcaceae > Deinococcus > Deinococcus aerophilus. The sequence continues at coordinate 139,749 of NZ_BMOM01000006.1, forward strand.
TGGACTTCCGCCGGACCATCATCATCATGACGAGCAACACCGGCTTCAACGTCGGTCCCACGGTGGGCTTCAGCCCGGTGACCCCGGACAACAACGCGCCGCTGCGTCACATCTTTACCCCGGAATTCCTGGACCGCCTGGACGACGTGATCCGCTTCAAGCCGCTGGGCGAGGAGGAACTGGTGCGCGTGGCCCAGCAGTTGATGGGCGAGATGCGCGAGGAGCTGGCCAGCCGCGATCTGAACGTGACCTTCGACCCGGCCATCGCTCCGTGGCTGGTGAGCAAGCTCAAGGCCCGCAGTCCCAAGCACGCTGTGGGCAGCTCGCGCCAGCTGCGCACCCTGGTCCGCGAGGAGATCGAGGACCCACTGTCGCTGGAGCTGATCGGTCAGGGTGTGGAAGAGCTGCGCGTGGTTCTGGGCGACGGTGGAGTTGAGTTCGAACGCGGCACCACCGCGCCGCCGCAGATTCTGGCCTGATCTGGTGAAAGCAGCGGGGGAGGGGGCACAACCCTCCGCCCCCCCACTGCTTTGGCTGCGCCGGTGAACGGCTGCCCCGACTTCTTCCCCGGCACCGCAGGCAAAGGACCGAATCACTTGACCATCGAGCAGTGCCTCAAATCTGCGCCTCTGAGCCTCAGTCTGGGCAGCCTGCTGTTTCTGGCGGGTTGTGTGGTCGCTGCCCTGTACCTCGGGTTTGCCGTCAGGCGGCCCGTGGCCCAGCGGATCGTGGTTCTATTGCTGCTGGGTCTGGTGGCCGTTCTGATCATGAGCGGTCTGTACCTGAACTGCACCCTGCCGGTGTTGTCCGGGGGCGGACAGGGGGACGGAGGGGGGCCTTCCGAGGCCTGTTTTGTGCCCTCTGTCCTCTGCCGTCCGCTCCCAGCGCGTAGCATGGGCACATGACCAAAAGCATCACGGACTTTCAGGATGAACACGGGCGCATCACCGCATGGCCCAGCAAGCGCCGCCGCGCGCACCAGATGGCCATTCTGGACTACTTGACCGGCCTGTTCGAACCGGGCGTCTCCTACAACCAGGGCCAGGTGGAGGGTGTGCTGGCCGACCACAGCACCCTGGAAGACCCCTCGGTGCTGCTCACCGAACTGCTTGAGGGCGAGTACCTGTCCACCGCCGACGGCGCGTACTGGCGCGCGGACGGGCGCCCCGGCGTGAGCGCTGCCGACGCCAAAGCGGCTGAGGCCGGCACACCGGAAATCAGCGTGTCCAAGAACGGTTAAGGATGGCCCGGGTCACCACCAAGTACGTCTGCACGTCCTGCGGTTACCAGTCGGCCAAACCGCTGGGCCGCTGTCCGAACTGTCAGGCATGGAATTCCTTCGAGGAGGAAGTGCCCACGGTGACCGGCGGCAAGGCGCGCGGCGGTGGGGCCGGGGGCTACGGCGGCGTCACCGGGGGCAAGCTCACGGCGCTGTCCACCGTGGGGCGGCGCGAGGAGCCGCGCACCTCGTCGGGCATCGTGGAGCTTGACCGGGTGCTGGGCGGCGGGCTGGTGGCCGGCGGGGTCACGCTGATCGGCGGCGAGCCGGGCATCGGCAAGAGCACGCTGCTGCTGCAGGTGGCCGACCGGGTGGCGCGCGGCGGCGGCACGGTTCTGTACGTGGCCGGCGAGGAGTCGCTCGAGCAGATCCGGCTGCGGGCCGACCGCCTCGGGGTCACGGCGGACATTCAGCTGACCCGCGACACCCGCGCCGAACACATCGCTGCCCTGATGAATGAGCACCGGCCGGCGCTGTGCATCGTGGACAGCATTCAGACCGTGACCGTGGAGGGAGAGGGCGCGCCCGGCGGCGTGGCCCAGGTGCGGGACGGCACAGCCATGCTTACCCGCGCCGCCAAGGAAACCGGCACTGCCACGGTGCTGGTGGGCCACGTCACCAAGGACGGCACGGTGGCCGGCCCGAAGGTGATGGAGCACATCGTGGACACCACGGTCTTTCTGGAAACGGTGGGCGCCTTCCGCTTGCTGCGCAGCGTCAAGAACCGCTTCGGGCAGGCCGGAGAGCTGGGCGTTTTCGAGATGCGCGGCAAGGGTCTGATCGCTGTGGAGAACCCCAGCGCCGCCTTCCTGGCCGAGCGTCCGGTGGGTGTGCCCGGCAGCGTGGTCGCCGCCACGGTGGACGGCCAGCGTCCCATGCTGCTGGAGGTTCAGGCCCTGGCGAGCAAGACGCCGTATCCCAATGCCCGGCGCGTGGTCGTGGGCCTGGACCCACGCCGGGTGGATGTGGTGCTCGCCGTTCTCGAACGCCGGCTGGACCTGACCCTGGGCGGCCTGGACGTGTACGTGAACCTCGCGGGCGGGTTGAAGGTTCCCGATCCGGGCCTGGACCTGGCGGTGGCGCTGGCGGTATACAGCGCCGTGGTGGGGCGTGCGCTGCCGCAGAACGTGGCCGTCTTCGGCGAGGTCGGGCTGGCCGGCGAGGTTCGCAGCACGGTGGCCTCGCTGCGCCGCGCCGAGGAAGCGGGCCGCGCCGGGTACAAACGCCTGATCGTGCCGCCCGGTCTGGACGGCCACCCTGGCGTGAAGAGCGTGGAGGAAGCGGTAGGGATGGTGTGGCAGGCGGCCAAAGCCTGACCCCCACGATTTCCCGGATTTAAGCGTTTCTTGTGTGGTCATGGAGGAAAGCCGCCGCCCCATCTGCGGGCGGCGGCCTTCTTGACCTCAGCTCAGTTCAGAACGCCGGTGTCGAACTGAAAGCGCCCATCGCTGTAGTCCACGCTCAGCACGCTGCTGTCTGGCACGTGGCCCTGCAGGATCTCGCGGGCCAGCGGCGTCTCGATCTCGCGGGCGATGGCGCGTTTGAGGGGCCGTGCGCCGAAGGCCGGGTCATAGCCGAGTTCGGCGAGCTTGGCTTTCGCGGCGTCACTCATGTGCAGTGTCACGCGCCGCTCGGCGAGGCGTTTGCGCAGGCCGCCCAGCTGAATGTCCACGATGCGCCCCAGATCGGCGGCGGTCAGGGCGTCGAACACGATGATGTCGTCCACACGGTTGAGGAACTCGGGGCGGAAATGACCGCGCAGCTCCTCCAGCACGGCGTCGCGGATCTCGGAGGCGTCGTCGCCGCGCGCCTGCATCTCCAGAATCAGCGGGCTGCCCACGTTGCTCGTCAGGATAATCAACGTGTTGCGGAAGTCCACCGTGCGGCCCTGCCCGTCGGTCAGGCGGCCATCGTCCAGCACCTGCAGCAGCACATTGAACACGTCCGGATGCGCCTTCTCGATCTCGTCGAGCAGCAGCACGCTGTAGGGGCGGCGGCGCACGGCCTCGGTCAGCTGGCCGCCCTCCTCGTAGCCCACATATCCGGGAGGAGCGCCGATCAGGCGGGCGACGGTGTGCTTTTCCATGTACTCGGACATGTCCAGCCGCACCATGGCGTCTGAGCTGTCGAACAGGTCCTCGGCCAGGGCCTTGGCGAGCTCGGTCTTGCCCACGCCGGTGGGTCCCAGGAACATGAAGCTGCCCAGCGGACGGTTGGGGTCGTTCAGGCCCGCGCGGGCCCGGCGGATGGTGTCGGCCACCGAGGTGATCGCGCGGTCCTGCCCGATCACGCGTCCGTGCAGTTGCTCTTCGAGGTGCAGCAGCTTCTCGCGCTCGCCTTCCATCAGCTTGCTCACCGGAATGCCGGTCCAGCGGCTCACCACCGAGGCGATGTCCTCCTCGGTGACTTCCATGTGGGCAAACTCGGCGTCCTTGAGCTTGCGTTCCAGGTCCTGCACGTCCTTTTCCAGCTGCGGCAGCTTGCCGTATTCCAGCTCGGCGGCCTTCTGAAGGTCATAGTCGCGCCGCGCCCGCTCGATGTCGGTGCGCACGGCGTCCAGCGCCTCGCGTTTCTCACGCAGCACGGCGACCTCGCCGCGCTCGGCCTCCCAGCGTCCGCGCACCTCGGTCAGCTCGTCGGTGATGGCCTTGAGGCTGTCCTCGATGTCCATCAGGCGGTTCTGCGAGTCCTGGTCCTTCTCGCGCTTGAGGGCCTCGCGTTCGATCTCCAGCTGCAGCTTGCGCCGGGAAAGCTGGTCAATGCGCTCGGGGCTGCTCTCCAGGGCCATGCGCAGCCGGGCCGCGGACTCGTCGATCAGGTCGATGGCCTTGTCGGGCAGCTGGCGGTCGGTGATGTACCGGTGGCTCAGGCTGGCGGCGGCGACCAGCGCGGGGTCGGTGATCTCGACGTTGTGGTGGACCTGATAACGCTCCTTGATGCCGCGCAGGATGGAAATGGTGTCCTCCACGCTCGGCTCGTCCACGAACACCGGCTGGAAGCGGCGTTCCAGCGCGGCGTCCTTCTCGATCTCACGGTACTCGTCCAGGGTGGTCGCGCCGATCAGGTGCAGTTCACCGCGGGCCAGTGCGGGCTTGAGCATGTTGCCGGCGTCCGGGCTGCCCTCGGTCTTGCCCGCCCCGACGATGGTGTGCAGCTCATCCACGAACAGGATGATCTCGCCGGCGGACTGCACCACCTCGTCGATCACTCCCTTGAGGCGCTCCTCGAACTCGCCGCGGTATTTGGCCCCGGCGAGCAGGCTGCCCATTTCCAGGCTCACGATGCGCTTGTTCTTCAGGCCCTCGGGCACGTCGCCGCTGACCATCCGGATGGCGAGCCCCTCGGCGATGGCGGTCTTGCCCACGCCGGGTTCGCCGATCAGGACCGGGTTGTTCTTGGTGCGCCGCAGCAGAATCTGCATGGCGCGGCGGATCTCCTCATCGCGGCCAATCACGGGATCGAACTTGCCGTCGCGGGCCCGCTGGGTCAGGTCGGTGCCGTACTTGTTCAGCGCGTCAAACTGGCCTTCACTGGATTTGTTGGTCACGGTTTTTCCTTTGCGCCCCTCGGTGACGGCGCGGTTCAGCTCGGCTTCTTTGGGCAGCGCCTGGCCCCGGTACTCGCCGCGCAGGGCGAGCAGCAGGACGTCGGCGGCCACGAAGCTGTCGCCCAGTTGCTGTGCCAGGGTATCGGCCTTGCCGAAGGCGCGGTTCAGGGCCGGATCAAGGTACAGGCTCTCGCCGCCGCCCTGCACGCGCGGCAGCTTGTTCAGCTCGGTGTCCAGCGCGCTTCGCAGGGTGCTGAGGTCCCCTCCCGCCCCGGTAATGGCGCGGGCGGCGGTGTCATTGTCGGTCAGGGTACGCAGCACATGGGGAACGGTGAGGGTCTGGTGTCCACTTTGCTGAGCGAGCTGCTGGGCCGCGTTGAGGGCGGTGGCACTTGCCTCGGTGAAGCGTTCGGGATTCAAGGGAAACCTCCGGAGAATGAGAAAGTGGGCAGTTGTGCAAACTGCCCCTATTCTGAAACTTGAGTGTGGTCATGTCAAGTTTATTGAGGTTTTAGATCGTCAGCCCGTTCGGGCCTGCGGAAATTGCCACAGGGTCCTGCCGTCCCGGTGACCAGATTCGTGCCCTTCACGGTCTACGGAGCGGTTGGCACCCCGAACAGCCCGCCTTCTTCTCTCGTCAGCACGCCGCCCACGAATTCCCCCATGCCTGAGGCGGTCACGGCCTGCCCGTTCACGGTGCCTGTGCCTGCTACCGGTCCTTCCCAGTACGCCACCGAGGTTGTCGTGCTGAGCAGTTCCTGATCATCGCGCAGGGGGGCCAGTGTCAGATTCAGCCCAGCACCACTGACCTGCCAGCCCAGGGTGTAGTCACGGCCACTGGGACTGCGCCACACCCGGCCCGGCGTCATGGTCACGTTCTCCACCGTGTGCGCCACCCCGTCGGGGCCGACCAGCGAGGCGGCCACCTGAACCACCACATTGTCCGCGTTTTTCACGCGGTACAGCATCAGGTCCGAGCCGTTCGAAAGGTGCAGGCCAAACCAGTCCCACCGGGCCGCCGCGCCGGGCTGCTGGTCGCCCCACTGGTGATCCAGCCACGCCTGTCCCGTGGCCGGGCGGGTCTCCTGGCCCACCTGAACGGTTCCGCCCACATCCAGGCGGGTGATGCTCTGGTAGTACAGGCGGCCGGTTTCAACGGTCCCCGAGTATCCGGGTGGGTGAACCACCGCGTTCCTGGCGGGGGTCAGGGTCAGGTTCAGCGGCCCGGCATTCAGCTGGAAGGGAGCGTCGGGGCCGGCGTTCTGCGTCAGCTTCCACTCGCCCTGGGAAACGCTCAGGGGAGGAAAGCCGAAGGTGGCCTTCTGATCGCCGTTCTCCACAAAATACAGCCGGTTGTTTCGCAGGTCGGTCACGGCGATGTGTGAGGCGTGGTAGGGAAGGCCCCGGTAGTTCACCTTGAACTGTGCCCAGTGAAAGGCCAGCCCGGAGTCGGGCAGCACGCCGGAGACGTACCACCACTCGGTTCCGGCGTTCCTGGCCCCCAGGTCACTCGCGGCGGGAAGCTGCGCCGGATCGAAAGCCAGCGGTGCGGGCAAACACGCGGTCAGGAATACACTGCCGCACACGAGCGCCGCTGCAAAACGCATGGGGTTCATGCCCCAACATAACCGCCCCTTCCCGGAACAACCTCAAGATTTGCTCCAGACGCGGCATCTGCTTCAGCCTCGGGAGAGCCCCAAGCGGCGGGGGCCGGAGCACCGCGCCCCGGCCCCCGCCGCCTGATGCTTCTGGCCGCGCTATTCGTCGCCCAGATACGCCTTGCGCACGCTCTCGTCCTTGGCGATGTCGCTGGCCTTGCCGCTGAGCTTCATCTCGCCGGTCTGCAGCACGTAGGCGCGGTGAGCAATTGCCAGGGCCATGTTCGCGTTCTGCTCGACGAGCAACACGGTGGTGTTGTGTTCGCGGTTGAGCTTCTGGATGATGTCGAAGATGGCCTCCACGAACAGCGGCGAGAGCCCCATGCTCGGCTCGTCCAGCAGCAGCAGCTTGGGATTGACCATCAGGGCGCGGGCAATCGCGAGCATCTGCTGTTCGCCGCCCGACATGGTGCCGCCCAGCTGGTTCTCGCGCTCCCGCAGGCGCGGGAAGTAGTCAAAACCTTCCTGCACGCGCTCCTCGATCAGCCGGCGGTCGGTAATGGTGTACGCTCCGACCTCCAGATTCTCGCGGACGGTGAGCTGCGGGAAGATGCGCCGCCCCTCGGGCACGTGGCTCATGCCCATCTGCATGGTCTGGTGCGGGGGTTTGCCGGCGATGTCCTGACCCTGGTAGGTCAGGGTGCCGGTGCGGGGCTTCATCATGCCGCTGATGGTCCGCAGGGTGGTGGTCTTGCCCGCCCCGTTGCCGCCGATCAGGGCCACGATCTCGCCCTCGCCGACCGTCATGCTGATGCCCTTGAGGGCGTGGATGTGGTCGTAATAGGAATGTATTTCGTTCAGTTCCAGCACAGTGGCGTGGGTGCCGGTGTCCGTGCGGGTGGCCGTAGACGTGGAATGGACATCAGACATGGGGACGCTCCTCCTTGCCGTATTCCCCGGCGGCGGCCCCGCGGCCCAGGTACGCTTCCATCACGGCGGGGTCGTTGCGCACCTGGTGCGGCAGGCCCTCGCTGATCTTGGTGCCGTAGTCCAGCACCGTGATGTACTCGCTGAGGGTCATGACCAGCCGCATGTCGTGCTCGATCAGGCAGATGGTCACGCCCAGCTCGTCGCGGATGCGGCGGATCAGGGCCTTGAGGTCCTCGGTCTCGCGCGGGTTCATGCCGGCGGCGGGCTCGTCCAGCAGGATCAGTTTGGGGGTGGTGGCCAGGGCGCGGGCGATTTCCAGCTTGCGCTGGTCGCCGTAGGGCAGATTCGTGGCGATCTCGTTGCGCCACTGGCTCAGGCCCACGAAGTCCAGCATGATGCGCGCGGCTTCCCGGGCCTCGTGTTCGGATTCATGAAAGCGGCGGGTGTGCAGCACGGCGTCCACAAAGGTGCTCTTCAGACGGGCATTGCGGCCCACCATGATGTTCTCCTCGCTGGTCATCGAGGAAAACAGCCGGATGTTCTGGAAGGTGCGGGCAATGCCGGCCTCGGTGACCTGATCCGGGCGCAGGCCCACGAGGTTGCGCCCGGCCAGCCGGATGCTGCCGCGGGTGGGCGCGTAGATGCCGGTGATCATGTTGAAGAAGGTGGTCTTGCCCGCTCCGTTGGGGCCGATCACACTGACGATGCTGCGCTCGGGAACGTTCATGGTGACTTCGTTCACGGCGGTCAGACCGCCGAATTCCTTGGTCAGCCCCTGCACTTCCAGAATGTTGGCGGTGCTGCTGGGGGCGCTGCTGGCAGGCCGGGTCATTTGCTTCCTCCGGGTCGGTCGTTTTCTTTGATGGTGGCCATTCCGGCGCTGTACACATCGCCCCCGGCGTTCAGGCCGCTGGCATTGCCCTCGCCACTCTCGTCTTCCTGATCGTGTTCGGAATGCAGTTCACGGGTGCGGCGCTTGTTGGGCAGCAGGCCCTCGGGGCGCAGCAACATCATGGCCACCAGAATGGAGCCGAAGATCAACCGTTGCAGCTGCCCGGGGTTGGCCTGCTGGGGAATCCACGGCACGTTGGCGCTGGCCTCGCCCAGACCCGGCAGAATCCGCAGATTCAGTAGTGTCACCACCGCCGCGCCCAGAATCACGCCGCTGAACGACCCCATGCCGCCCAGAATCACCATGCTCAGCACGCCGATGCTTTGCAGCAGGTTGAAGCTCTCGGGGCTGATGAAGGTCTGCTTGGCCGCAAAGATCATGCCCATCACGCCCGCAAAGCTCGCGCCGGTGGCAAAGGCGATCAGCTTGGTCTGCATCAGTGGCACGCCCATGGCCTGCGCAGCGATCTCGTCGTCACGGATGGCAATCCACGCCCGCCCGATGCGGCTGCGGTCGAGGCGCACGTTCACGAGCAGGATCACGGCGATCACGATCAGGACCAGCGCATAGAGAAACAACAGGTAGAACTGATCCTGCCGGAAGCCCAGCGCTGCGGCAAAGGAGTTAAACCACGGCACAGACGCGCTGCCGATGGGCGTGATGCCCTGGGACCCCGCCGTGTACAGGCTGAGGTTGTTGGCCAGCACGCGGATCACTTCCCCCAGTCCCAGCGTGATGATGGCGAGGTAGTCGCCCTTAAGCTTCAGCACCGGCAGACCGATCAGCACACCCACCAGGGCCGCGGTCATGATGCTCAGGGCCAGGAACAGCCAGAAGAAGCTGGGATCGATTCCACCGGCCACCGCCGCCGCGGACCCCGAGGCCAGCACCAGAAGCGAGCGGCCGACCAGAACGATGCCGGCAACCAGCCCGAAGCCGGCGAGCCCGAAGCTCCAGGTGCTCAGGCGGGTCGTGGCCAGGCGGGCGTGCAGGCCCCGGATGTACAGCATGCTGCCGGCCGTCACGGCCACCAGCACCAGGCCGATGGCCAGGGTCCCCGCTCCGGTCGCTCCGGCGTTTTCACCGTAGTAGCGCAGAATCTCTCCGAAGCGCGGGCTGGCAAAGATGCTCCAGGTGTATGCCCCCACTGCGAAGAAGGCCACATAGCCCAGGTCCAGCAGGCCTGCGAGACCCACCACGATGTTCAGTCCCAGGGCCAGCGCGGCGAAGATCATGATCTGGATGCTCAGGTCGAGCAGGCTGGAGTCGGCCCGGCCGGCCAGCGGCAGCACGAAGAGCAGGCTGCCCACCCCCACAATCAGCTTGGCCCAGTTTGCCGCCTTCCACATGTAGGCGAACAGTACGTTGGCCAGGAACAGCGACACCACCAGCGCCTCGACGATGGGATTGAGCAGCAGCGTGCCCAGGCTGCCCATGTTGCCCAGCACCGCACGGTTGTGCGAGACCAGCAGCAGACCGCTGGTGATGATGAAGACCAGCAGCAGCAGCACGGTGCGGTCGGGGCGGACCACCGGGCGGCGCGGCGCCGGTCCCGCAGGATTCACGGCCGTCATACCTTCTCCACGTTGCTCTTGCCGAGCAGGCCGGTGGGTTTGAAGATCAGGATCAGTACGAGCACGAGGAAGGCGCCGATGCGCTGGTAGCTGGCGTCAATGGTGCCCAGGTTGGCGCTGCCCATCAGGTTGCCGAAGATGTTCATCACGCCGATCAGGTTCTGGATCACGCCCAGCAGCAGTCCGCCCAGCACGGCGCCGGGAATACTGCCGATGCCGCCCAGCACGGCCGCCGTGAAGGCGATGATGCCGGGATCAAAGCCGCTGTAGGCGTTGACCGTACCGAACTTCATCCCGAACAGCACGCCGCTGATGCCGCCCAGCGCTCCGCCGATCAGGAAGGTCGCGCTGATCATCAGGTTCGAGTCGATGCCCATCAGACCGGCCGTCACGCGGTCCTGCGCCACGGCGCGGATGGCCTTGCCCAGCCGCGTGCGGTTGACCACGTAGTTCAGCGCCGTCAGGCTGACCAGCGCCACGACCACCAGAATCACGTCCTTGAGCTGAACGTCCACGCCGATGGTCCGCAGGAAGTTGCCCAGCGGCGCGCAGCTGCTGCCCTCGGCGGCGCAGAACTTGTCGCTGAAGCCCGCAGGCAGCGTGTACGTCAGGTCGAAGCGGCCCTGCAGGCCCTCGATGACCCGCAGGACGTCTTGCAGGATCAGCGAGACGCCGATGGCCGTGATCAGCGGCACCAGCCGCGGCGCGTTGCGCAGGGGCCGGTAGGCCAGCCGCTCGATCAGCACGTTGAGCAGGCCCGAGACGATCATGGCGGCGACCAGGGCAAGCAGCAGCTTGAGGTATCCGTTGAGCTCCGAGTTCTGCAGGACCCGGAACACCTCAAAGCCCACCACCGCCCCGGTGATGAAGACTTCCGAGTGCGCGAAGTTGATCAGCTGCAGCACGCCGTACACCATGGTGTAGCCCAGCGCGATGATGGCGTACACAAAACCCAGCACGAGACCGCCGACGATCACGTTCACGATAAACGGCAACAGGGTGGCAAGATCCAAAGCAACCAGCTCCTTTCAAAAAACCCGACCCGTTGAGGTGCCGGTGCGGTACGGCCCCGCCGATGCGTGATCAACTCATCGCTCCGAACTCATCGCTGCGGGGCCGTGGACGATGGGGCGAAATGTGAAAAACCACCCCAGTTTACGCCCGGAAAGCGGGGGGATGACAGACCCGTCCTGTGGACACGGCGCGTTCCTAACAGAAGGGGGCCGAGCACGCGGCCCGGCCCCACGACACTGCGGGGAAAACGCTCAGTTCTTGGGGGGCTTGACCGGCAGGCTGGTTTCCAGCACGAATTCGCCGTTCTTGACGTTCATCACGTACAGCGTGGCGGCCTTGCGGTCCCCGACGCTGTTGAAGCTGACCTCACCCGACAGCAGGCCCTTGAAGGTGCCCTTGCGGATGGCGTCCTGAACCTGCTTGCGGCTGGGCGCCTTGTTGTTGTTGGCGCGCGCGGCGTCCAGGATGCCCTGCAGCGTGACCTTGGCAGCGTCGTAGCCGAATGCACCGAAGCCCTGGGGAGCCAGGTTGAAGGACTTCTGGAAGTTGGCGGCGAACACCTTGGCGGCCGGCAGGGCTTCCAGCGGAGCGGCCACGGTGGTGAAGTAGATGTTGTTGGCGCCGGCCTTGCCCACGATCACCGGCAGCTCGCTGCTGTCCAGACCGTCGCCGCCGACCACAGGTGTGGTGATGCCCGCGCCGCGCAGCTGCTTGATGAACACGCCGATCTGGTTGTAGATGCCGCCGAAGTAGATCGCGTCGGGGCGGGTCAGCTTGATCTTGGCGATGATGCTGGAAAAGTCGCTCTTTTCCTCGGTGCCCTCGCTGCCCACGATGGAGACGCCCTTGGCCTTCAGCGCCTTCTCGACCTCGCCGGCCAGACCTTCGCCGTAGGCGGTCTTGTCGTTCAGGACGTAGGCCTTCTTGGCCTTGAGGTTGCCGGCAATGAAGTTCGCGCCCGCCGGACCCTGCGAGTCGTCACGGGCCACGATGCGGTTCATGTTCGCGAGGCCGCGGTCGGTCACCTGGTTGGCGGTGTTGGCGGGGCTGACCATCGCCAGGTTGCTGGGGGCCAGAGCGGCGCTGGCGGGAATGGCCACGCCGCTGTTCAGGGTGCCCACGACCGCGAGAATCTGGTTGTCGGCGGCGATCTTGCGGGCGGCGGCGGTGCCGGTGGCCGGGTCGGCCTGATCGTCGTAGGGAATCAGCTTCAGGTCAAAGCCCAGCTTCTTGAACTGCGGAGCGTACTCGTTAACGGCGAGCTGCGCGCCGTTGCGGATCTGGGTGCCCAGGTTGCTCTGGCCACCCGACAGCGGGCTGATGCTGGCAATCTTGATGGTCGTCTGGGCGCTGGCCGTACCGAGGGCCAGTGCGGCAAGAACAGAGAGGCTGAGTGCGGTTTTCTTCATATGTCCTCCAGATATAGATGCTCCGCAGGCCCTTGAAAGCCTGCGACGCTGTGGTTGCGATGGCTAGATTCTAGAGATGAGTTTATGTGAAGTCAATGCGTCACTCATCTGTGATTTGGAATAGATTCCCTCGGAGAGGGGCTTTCAACAAAAATAATTGCGCCGAACAGGTTTATTTGGGCAACAATTGTTCGGTGGAGTCGCCCAAGACCTTTCTGCGCCTCCTGTCTTAATGTCGGAGGGGAGTGGGTGGGGCAGGTTGCCGGTGTGGCGGGCGCCCGCGTTGCCCCCGTCTCAGATCAGGTCCAGATAGCGCTCGAGTTCCCAGGCATGGACGGCGGCGCTGTACTCACGCCACTCGGCGCGTTTGGCGGCCATGAAATGATCCATGACGTGTTCGCCCAGCGCCTGCCGGAGCACATCGTCCTTGCCCAGCTCGTCAATGGCCTCGCGCAGGTCGGTGGGCAGTTCCTTGACGCGGTGGTGGCGTTTTTCGCGCACGGTCATCTTGAAGATGTTGCGGGCGATGGCGGGCGGGGGTTCCAGTCCACGCTCGATACCGTCCAGCCCGGCAGCGAGCATGGTGGCCAGGGCCAGGTAGGGGTTGCAGCTCGGATCGGGCATGCGCAACTCGGCGCGCGTGGAATTGCCGCGTTTGGCCGGAATGCGGATCAGGGCGCTGCGGTTGCTGGTGCTCCAGGCGATGTTCACCGGGGCTTCAAAGCCGGGCACCAGGCGCTTGTAGCTGTTCACCAGCGGATTGGTGATGGCGGCCATGCCCTCGGCGTGGTCCAGCAGACCGGCGATGAAGCCCTCGGCGGTTTTCGAGAGGCCGTATTCGCCGTCCGGGTCGGCAAAGGCGTTCTGACCACCCTTGAACAGGCTGAGGTGACAGTGCATTCCGCTGCCGTTGACGCCCGGAATGGGCTTGGGAAGAAAGCTGGCGAGCAGCCCGTATTCCAGCGCCACCCGCTTGACCACGAACTTGAAGGTGGCAATGCGGTCTGCCGTTTCCAGGGCCGGGGCGTAGCGGAAGTCAATCTCGTGCTGGCCGGGAGCCACCTCGTGGTGGGCGGCCTCGATCTCGAAGCCCATCTCGACGAGCTTGTTGGCAATCTCGCGCCGGATGCGTTCGCCCTTGTCGATGGGAGCAAGATCGAAATAGCCGGCCTTGTCGTGGGTAACGGTGCTGCCCAGGCCGGCGGGGGTGCGCTCGAACAGGAAGAATTCCGGTTCGGTGCCCACGAACATTTCAAAGCCGAGCGCGCGTGCGCGGTCCACCTGGCGCTGCAACACCAGACGAGGATCACCCTCGAACGGTGTGCCGTCGGGCAGCGTCACGTCACAGATCAGCCGCGCCACCGCGCCGCGCTCGCCCTCCTCACGGGAAAACGGCGGGTAGATCAGGAAGGTGCCCAGATCCGGGCGCAGCAGCATGTCGGATTCCTCCACCCGCGTGAAGCCCTCCACGGCGCTGCCGTCAAAGGTCACGTCGCCGTTCAGGGCCTTCTCGAACTGCGACCGGGGCACTTCCACATTCTTGGTGGTGCCCAGGATATCGGTGAACTGAAGGCGCAGGAATTTAACTTCCGCCGCGTGCAGACGCGCGAGAATCTCGGTGGAATCAGGGATGGGTGGGGCAGGCGTCATAGGGGGGTACCTCCGGCACAGATGGCTGGTTCACAGAATACCGACGGGGACCTGATGGACCCGGGCCGTCCCGACGGATACAGGGGCGGAGATGGAAACGCCCCAGACCGCCTGGGGTTGCCGGTGATCAGGGACTCCGCGGCTGTGCAATTTGTTTATCAGATTCTGAGCCACCGCAGCCCATAGCACTGACAGATTGCAGAATTAAGCAAATATCTCGGGCAATCTGGCCTTTCCATAAGCGACTTGTTCAGAGAAGTGCGTTGACCCGTGCCGGCACCCCCCCTATACTCGCCCGTGATGACAGGCGCGCGGTGGAACAGGAAAGGCCGGGATGCGACCAGGCCTCCTGTCCGCCGCGCGGCAGCCTGCACCAAGGGGAGCGACATGAACCAGGACTTCGATGTGAACTCGGCGGCCCGCAACTGGCGTGTGGAAGCCACGCCGCAGCCCACCCCCAGCCAGCTGGTGAACGAGCAGTTTGCCCGCGATGTGCTCACGCTCGATCAGCTCAAGACCCGCCTGAGCAAGAGCGCCTACAAGAGCCTGCAGGCCACCGCCGAGCGCGGCGAGACGCTGGATCCCAGCATCGCCGATACCGTGGCGCTGGCGATGAAGACCTGGGCCATGGAAAAGGGCGCGACCCACTACACCCACTGGTTCCAGCCGCTGACCGGCAGCACCGCCGAGAAGCACGATTCCTTCCTGAACCCTTCCGGCGACGGCGTGGCAATCATGTCGTTTTCCGGCAAGGAACTGATCCAGGCCGAGCCGGACGCTTCCAGCTTTCCCTCGGGCGGCCTGCGTGCCACCTTCGAGGCACGCGGCTACACCGCCTGGGACCCCAGCAGCCCGGCCTTCATCGTCCGCCACGCCAACGGCGCGACGCTGTGCATTCCCAGCGTGTTCGCGTCGTGGAAGGGCGAGGCGCTGGACCTCAAGACCCCGCTGCTGCGCTCCATCGAGGCGCTGAACAAGGCCGTGTCCCCGGCGCTCAAGCTGTTCGGCGCGTCCGAGGGCACCCGGGTGACGAGCAGCCTGGGGGCCGAGCAGGAATATTTCCTGGTGGCCGAGGAGTACTACTACCGCCGCCCGGATCTGGTGATGAGTGGGCGCACCCTGTTCGGGGCCAAGCCTCCGCGCGGACAGGAGCTGGAGGACCACTACTTCGGCGCGATTCCTGACCGCGTGCTGAGCTTCATGACCGACGCCGAGATGCAGCTGTACGCTCTGGGCATTCCGGTCAAGACCCGCCACAACGAGGTCGCCCCCGGCCAGTTCGAGATCGCCCCGATTTTTGAGAACAGCAACATTGCCGCCGACCACCAGCAGCTGATCATGCAGGTGCTGCGGAGCACCGCCCGCAAATACGGCCTGGTCTGCCTGATGCACGAAAAACCCTTTGCCGGCATCAACGGCTCGGGCAAGCACTGCAACTGGAGCATGGCGACCGACGCGGGCGAGAACCTGCTTGATCCCGGCGACACCCCCCACGAGAACATGCAGTTCCTGTTCTTCACCTCGGCGGTCCTCAAGGCCGTTGACGAGCATCAGGACCTGCTGCGCGCCTGCGTGGCAAGTGCGAGCAACGACCACCGCCTCGGAGCCAACGAGGCCCCGCCCGCGATCATCAGCATCTTCCTGGGCAGCGAACTCAGCGACATCTTCGAGCGTCTGGCCAGCGGTCAGGGCGGTCGGGGCAAGGCCGCCGGACTGATGGGTCTGGGCAGCCGGGTGCTGCCGGAAATCCCGGTACACGCCGGAGACCGCAACCGCACCAGTCCGTTCGCCTTTACCGGCAACAAGTTCGAGTTCCGTGCGGTGGGCAGCTCGCAGAGCATCTCCTTTCCCATCACGGTTCTCAACGCCATCGTGGCCGACTCGGTGGGCCAGCTGACGGCCAGGTTGCAGGCCAAGCTCGACGGCGGCACGCCGCTGGATACCGCGGTGGCCGAGATGGTTCGGGAAACCTACACGGCGCACCAGCGGATCGTCTTCGATGGAGACGGCTACAGCAGCGAATGGCACGAGGAGGCCGAGAAACAGCGCGGCCTGCTGAATCTGCGGACCACCCTGGACGCCGTGGAGCACCTGGGCAGCGCCAAGAACATTGCCCTGTTCGGCCAGCTGGAAATCCTGAACGAACGTGAGCTGGCCGCCCGTCAGGAAATCATGTACGACATCTACTTCAAGACCGTCAACATCGAGGGGGAGACCACCGAGTACATGGCGCAGCGCCAGATCCTGCCCGCTGCGCTGAACTATCTGGCGGCCCTCAAGGCGGTGCCGGAGGGCAGCCGCGCCGCCGCCGGCGTGAGCCAGGAAGTCAGTGCGGTGGCTGATCAGCTGTATGACGCGCTGCAGGCGTTGCGTGAGCAGAATGCCGCGCTGGGCGGAGATGAGGTGCATGAA
Organism: Deinococcus aerophilus; assembly: GCF_014647075.1. Lineage (NCBI taxonomy): Bacteria > Thermotogati > Deinococcota > Deinococci > Deinococcales > Deinococcaceae > Deinococcus > Deinococcus aerophilus. Next base: position 156,054 of record NZ_BMOM01000006.1, read on the forward strand.
AAGGCCCACCACATGCGCGACCATGTGCTGCCGGCCATGAGTGAAGTTCGCAGCGCCGCCGACAAGCTGGAAAACCTGATCGACAGCCGGCTGTGGCCGTTGCCGACCTACCGCCAGATGCTGTTCGTGAAGTAAGGTCTAGCGCCGGCCCGGTTGCCCGGAGGGGCCAGGACCGTGTGCTGCCAGGGAGTCAGAGAGCCGTCCGTTGCGGATGAACCTCTCTGACTCCTTACTGTCTTGCGTTGCCTCGCGCTTCTGGAACCGGGGGGGCATTTCGGGCCATGGTCTCTATTCCTGGGCCGCGCCGTGCGGATACACTGGGGGCTGTGCTGAACCTGCTGCGAAAGCCTGCTGTAACGTCCGCCGAACTCGAAGGCGGGCTGGCGCAACTGGGTCTGGACGGCACGCAGCACATGATCGTCCACGCCAGCCTCAAGTCCTTTGGCACGCTGGACGGTGGAGCCAGGGCCCTGGTGGACACCATGCAGCGCCGCGCGGCCACGCTGGTTGCGCCGGCCTTTACCTACAACACCCTGCTGGGCCGGCCCGGCAGCGTGGTCCACTCGCGCTTTCACCGTGACTCGCGGGTCAGCCGCGACATCGGGCGGGTCTCGCAGGAACTCGTGGACCGCGCCGACGCCCTGCGCTCCTTTCATCCGACCCTGAGCTTCATTGCGCTGGGGGAGGAAGCCGCGCGCATCACCGCCGCGCAGTCGCTGTCCAGCCCGTACCAGCCCATTGGGGCTCTGTATGACCTGGACGGCTATGCCCTGCTCATGGGTGTGGACTTCGGCAGCAACACCAGCGTCCACTACGGTGAGCATCTGGCGGGCATGCCGCTGCTGACACGTTATGTCCCGCTGGACGGTCAGGTGTTGCCCACGGCCTTTCCCAACTGCTCGGCCGATTTTGACCGCCTGCTGCCCGAGCTGGAGTTTCTGGGGCGCTCGGTGCGGGTGGGGGGCTCCACCCTGCGGCTGTACCGCGTCCGGGATCTGGTGGACCGCACCGTAGACCTGCTGCGCCGCAACCCCGAGGCATTGCTGTGTCAGTTCCGGGGCTGCCGCTGTCAGGAGGTGCGCCAGATCGTCCGGCGCGACGGGCTGCGGCCCCGGACCCACACTGGCCTCCTGTGAGCTGTGAGCGCTCAGGGCTGAGGCCCCGCCTGACATTGCACCGAGGTCGGGGGCAAGAGGAACGGACCTGGCAGGCCGGGTTCAGGCCCGTTTTTCGCTGCTGTGGCCCGGCCTGATCCTCAGCTCCGGCCGGACATGGTGTGCGGCGTGGTTGGCAGCCACTGCCGCCTGGGCAAAGGCCAGCGAGATCAGCTTGAAGTCGGTGCTCGACTGAGCCATGTCCCCCACCGCATACACCCCCTCCAGCGCCGTGCGCCCACCGGGGCCGTCCGGTACGTAGTCCCCCTGCCAGTTCAGGGGCCAGCTCTGAACGGGGGAGAGGTCGGGCAGGTAACCGTTGAGCACGAGAATGGTGTCGGCCTCGACGTTCTGTTCGTGTCCGTCGACCTCCAACTCCGCGCCCCATTCGGTAAGTCGCCGCAGGGTGGCGGGGGCCCACACCGTCAGCTGTCCCTGTGTCTGCATACCTTCCAGCCGGGCCAGCGCGTCCGGGTCACCCCGGAACCCGGCGCGGCGGTGCGTCAGGGTGACCCGCGCTCCCGCCGCCGTGAGTTCCAGCGCGGCCCGCGTGGCCTGCGGCACGCCTCCCACGACCAGAACCCGTCGCCCGTGCAGCGTGTCGGGGTCGGGCAGGTCGGTGCGTACGTCCGGGTGAAGGTCAGCGCCTGGAACCCGCGCCTCACGGGGCCGCAGCGCTCCCAGGCCCGCCGCCAGAATCACCGCGCCCGCCGTGAACACCCCCGAGGTCGTGCCCACCTGCCAGCCGTCGCCCACACGCTCCAGCGTCCGGGCCAGGGTATGGACACGCAGGTCGACATCCAGCCCGTCCAGTTGCCGCTGCAGGTGCGTGACCACTTCCGCCGCCCGCGTGGCGGGCAGGCCGGGCACGTCGTAGACCCGCTTGTCGGGATACAGCGCGGCCAGTTGCCCGCCGATCTCCCCGCGCGCCTCCAGCACCCGGACCGACAGTCCGCGCCAGCCCGCATAGAAGGCGGCGTGCAACCCCGCCGGGCCACCGCCGATCACCAGAATGTCTGTATGTGGGGCCTGCATGACCTGAAGTATGGCAAGGTCACGGGCAGGCCGTCCTACCGGAGCGATTTCTGATTGAATTCCCAGCCTAGCCCTTGCGGTGGCCCAGCATCTCGTGTTTATGGACCACCTTGGCGCGCGGACGGCCCTGGGCCTGTCCCTGCGCCACCTCGTGGGCGTCCAGGGCCTGCCAGTCCTCGAAGGTGTACACATCCACGCCGCGTTCACGCAGCAGGGCGTCCACGGCGGTGCGTCCCGCTCCGCTTGCGGGAGTCAACTGCCCGGCCCCGGCGTCGGCGAGCAGATGGGCCACGGTGTCGGTGGCGTCCTTGCGGTTGGTGCCGATCACGCCGGTGGGACCGCGCTTGATCCAGCCGGAGGTGTACTCGCCGGATCGGCCCTCTACCCGGCCCTCAACGTTGGGAATCACCCCACCGCGCTCGTTGAAGGGCACGTCGGGCAGCGCCACTCCCCGGTAGCCCACCGAACGCAGCACCATCTGTACCGGCAGGGTTTCATATTCGCCGGTGCCCACGGCATTGCCCGAGGCGTCCAGCGTATTGCGCTCGACCCGCAGCCCCGCGACGTGGCCGTTTCCGTCGTCCAGAATCTCCACCGGCGAAACCAGGAACCGCAGATGAACATGCCTGGACTTGCCCTGTGCCTCGGGTGCACGGCCCGCGAAATCGCGCAGGACTTCCAGGTTCTTCTTCACCACATTGTCGCTGATACTGGCCTCGGCCGTCTCGTCCACGGCGACTTCCTGCGGTTTCACGACGGGGTCGGCATCGGCCAGTTCGCCGAACTCGCGAAGTTCCTTGGTCGTGAATTTGGCCTGCGCCGCGCCGCGCCGACCCAGAATCCACACGTCGCGCACCGGGCTGTGTTCCAGGGCGTCCAGCGCGTGCGGAGCGATGTCGGATGCCCGCAGTTCCTCCACCGTTTTCAGCAGGATGCGGCTCACGTCCAGCGCCACGTTGCCCACACCGATCACAGCCACTCCGTGGGCGCTGAGAACCAGTTCGCGGGCGGCGGCGTCGGGGTGGCCGTTGTACCACGCGACGAATTCGGTGGCGCTCATGCTGCCCTGCAGGTCCTCGCCGGGAATGCCCAGGCGGCGGTCGCTGCTTGCCCCCACGGTGTAGATCACGGCGTCGTAGTGGGCGCGGACGTCCCCGTGGGTCAGGTCGCGCCCGAACTCCACGTTGCCCAGAAAGCGCACGCGCGGATCGCTGAAGGTCTTCTCGAAGCCGCGCGTCACGCTCTTAATGGTCAGATGGTCGGGCGCAACGCCGTAACGGACCAGTCCGTAGGGGGTCGGCAGGCGGTCAAACACGTCGACCTCGACGGGCAATGCACCCTGCTTGATCAGAGCTTCGGCGGAGTACACGCCGCTGGGGCCGCTGCCGATCACGGCGACGCGCAGCGGACGTTCGGGAGTAAAGGTCTGGCTCATGGCCGGAAGTGTAGAGTCCGGCCGGCGCGAAAACCATGAAAAGGCTGAACGGAAGAGAAGAGCCCTCGCTGGAACTTCAGGCCAGGCAGCGGTTCCAGACGTCCGGCGTGGTCTGGAGGTTCGGGGCGCTTGTCATCAGCCTCGGGCCACAAGCGCTCCTGCTGTGAAAGGGAGCTCCATCACCAAAGAACCTGGCGTTCGCAAGGCTAATGTCCAGTAAATCAGGACGCAGCGGCGAACTGTCAGATTTCGGGGGGGCGGGTGCTTGCCAGCCGGGAACACGTCATGATAGCTTTACGTTTGGCTTGTATCAGGCCTGGAGGTTGCGTGGCGAGACGAAGAATGCCGGAACAGCGGGAAAAGAAGAAGAAGGAAGAGTCGGATACCGTACGGGCCGAAGGCGTCGTGGAAGAGGCGTTGCCCAACACGACCTTCCGGGTCAAACTCGATACGGGGCACGATATTCTGGCTTACATCAGCGGGAAGATGCGGATTCACTACATCCGTATCCTGCCAGGTGACCGCGTGGTTCTGGAAATCAGCCCGTACGACACGTCGCGCGGGCGCATCGTCTACCGCCGCTGAAAGGCGTCTGAGCAACACCACAGATTCCCCGCACTGCATACAGCGGGCAGGGGGTCGAGCGCTGCTGAGGGCGGGCCGTGAGACGGCCACGGCAAGAGGCGGCGCGAGGAGGAAGCATGAAAGTTCGCAGCAGTGTCAAGAGAATGTGCGACAACTGCAAGGTGATCCGCCGCCACGGGCGCGTACTGGTCATCTGCACCAACGTCAAGCACAAGCAGAGGCAGGGTTAATATGGCGCGTATTGCCGGCGTTGACCTGCCCCGCGAAAAGCGCATCGAGATTGCGCTGACCTACATCTACGGCATTGGCCTGACCCGCAGCAAGGAAATCCTGGAGCGCACCGGCATCAACCCCGACACGCGCGTCAAGAGCCTGAGCGAGGCCGACCAGTCCACCCTGCGTGAAGCCGTCGAGAAGACCTACAAGGTCGAGGGCGACCTGCGCAGTGAAGTGGGCCAGAACATCAAGCGTCTGATGGACATCGGCGCTTACCGTGGCCTGCGTCACCGCCGCGGCCTGCCCGTGCGCGGCCAGCGCACCAAGACCAACGCCCGGACCCGCAAGGGACCGCGCAAGACCGTCGCCGGCAAGAAAAAGGCCGCGAGGAAGTAAGCCATGGCGAAAAGCACCAAGGGCAAGACCCCGCGCCGCGCCCGGCGCAACATCAGTGCAGGCCGTGCTTACGTGCACGCCAGCTACAACAACACGATTGTCACCATCACCGACCTCGACGGCAACTCCGTCGCGTGGTCGAGTGGCGGCACCATCGGCTACAAAGGCAGCAAGAAGGGCACGCCCTACGCGGCCCAGCTGGCCGCCGCCGACGCCGTGAAGAAGGCCCAACAGACCTTCGGCATGAACATCGTTGACGTGATCGTGCGTGGCAGCGGCTCGGGCCGTGAACAGGCCATCCGCGCCATTCAGGCCAGCGGCATTGAAGTGAAGTCCATCATGGACGACACCCCCGTGCCTCACAACGGCTGCCGCCCCAAGAAGAAGTTCCGCGCTTAAGCGCGGGCTTTAGCGCCACTTCGCGCGCGCCCACCTGTCCCGCCGCCGCTGCCTCCTGTCTGGAGGCTGAAGCTGCAACCACCAGCAATGGCGGCGGGCTGCCAGAGGGCCGCAGACCCGGCTGACCCCATGAAGGGGGAGCGCCGTACCGAGGAGATCAAGAAATGGGTCGTTTCCGTGGATCGATTACCAAACAAAGTCGCCGTGAGGGCATCAACCTCGCGGAAACCGAGAAAGTCCAGAAGTACCTGGACAAGCGCCCCTATGCGCCCGGCCAGCACGGCCAGCGCCGTGGTCGCGGCCGTCCCAGCGACTACAGCGTCCGGTTGCGTGAAAAGCAGAAACTGGCCCGCCTGTACGGCATGGGCGAGAAGCAGTTCCGCAACCTGTTTACGGAAGCCTCCAACGTTCCCGGCGTGACCGGCACGGTGTTCCTGCAGCTCCTCGAGCGCCGCCTGGACAACGTCGTGTTCCGCATGGGCTTCGCCAGCACCCGCCGTCAGGCCCGCCAGTTCGTGGGCCACGGGCACATTCTCGTGAACGGCCAGAAAGTGGACGTGCCCAGCTACCGCGTCAAGGTCGGCGATGAAATTACCGTCGCCGAGGGCAGCCGCTCGATGGGCTTTATCCAGGAAAACATGGAAGCGCAAAAGCGCCGCCGCGTCAGCCCCTGGGTCGAGCTGAACCCCGAAACCTTCACCGGCACCTTCGCCCGCCTGCCCGCGCGCGAAGATCTGGCGCTGCCGATCAACGAGAACTTCATCATCGAGTATTACTCGCGCTAACGGAGGCCCCAGTGGATCAAAAGCGCCCTCAACTTAAAGCCCGCGTGGACGGCGATTACGGCGAGTTCGTCCTGGAACCGCTCACGCGCGGTTACGGCGTCACCATCGGGAACCCCATCCGGCGCATCCTGATGTCCTCGATCCCCGGTACTGCCGTTACCAGCGTGTACATCGAAGACGTGCTGCACGAGTTCTCGACCATTCCTGGAGTCAAGGAAGACGTTATCCAACTGATCCTGAACCTCAAGGAAATGGTTGTGAAGTTCCATGCTTCCGGCCCCAAGACCCTGACCCTGCGTGCGCAGGGCGAAGGGGTGGTCAAGGCCAGCGCCTTCGAGGTGCCCTCGGACGCCGAAATTGTCAACCCCGACCTGGTGATTGCCACCCTGGCCGAGGACGGCAAGCTGGTCATGGAAGTGCGCGTGGAAGAAGGCGAAGGCTACGTGCCCGCCGACAAGCACGCCACCAAGGACCGCATCAACTCCATTCCGGTGGACGCGGTGTTCTCGCCGGTGCGCCGCGTGGCCTACCACGTGGAAAACACCCGCGTGGGTCAGCAGACCGACCTGGACCGTCTGATCCTGCGCGTCTGGACCGACGGCTCCACCGGTCCTCAGGACACGCTGGACAAGGCCGTGGAAATTCTGCGTGACGAGCTGAACGTGTTTGGCAACGTCGAGAGCCTGCCCGCCGCGGCGCCTGAGTATCAGGCCCCGGTGTTCACGCCCGCGCCCAGCACGCCGCAACCCGGCGCGTATGACCTGCCCCCCACTCCCGCTGCGCTGAACCTGAATCCCGGCGATTACCCCGCCGAGATGGATTCGCCGCGCGTGACCCTGGAAGGCCTGGGTCTGACCACCCGCGTGCTGCATTCCCTCAAGGAAGAAGGCATCGACAGTGTGGACGCCCTGTGCGCCCTGTCCGACCGCGACCTGAAAAAGGTGCCCGGCATCGGCGAGCGCAGCCTGGATGAGATCAAGCAGCAACTGGCCCAGTTTGGGCTGGCGCTGCGCGACTAAGCCACTTTCCGGCCCCCGTTTTTCAAAGGGGCCGCGTTTTCAAGGAGAATCCTCATGCGTCACGGTAAAGCCGGTCGCAAGCTCAACCGCAACAGCAGCGCCCGCACCGCCCTGGCCCGTGCCCAGGCGACGGCGCTGCTGCGCGAGGGCCGCATCCAGACGACCCTCACGAAGGCCAAAGAGCTGCGTCCTTACGTCGAGAAACTGATCACCACCGCCAAGGGCGGCGACCTGCACGCCCGCCGTCTGGTGGCCCGCGACATCCACGACAACGACGTTGTCCGCAAGATGATGGATGAAGTGGCCCCCAAGTACGCCGAGCGTCCCGGCGGCTACACCCGCATCCTGCGCATCGGCACCCGCCGCGGCGACGGTGTGACGATGGCCCTGATCGAACTGGTCTGATCTCAGACCTGTTGTGAAAACCCCCCGCCCTGTGCGGGGGTTTTGCTTTTGGAGCGGGTGGGGTCGCTGTCGGGCAGACCCAGGAGATGTCTAAGCTCACGGTCGCTCTGCTGTCCCTGCTACCCTGCCCCCATGACCCCCACCCTGATCATCGTGCCCGGCCTGGGCGACAGCGGCCCGCAGCACTGGCAGACGCTGTGGCAGCACAAATTCGGCGCGGCGCGTGTGCGGCAGGATGACCCGGACCGGCCCGAGGTCGCGGCGTGGTCCGACCGCCTACAAACCGTGGTGGAGGCGACTCCCGGCGACCTGGTGCTCGTGGGGCATTCCTGCGGCGTGCTGAACATCGTTCACTGGGCGGCGCGGACCGGCGGACATGAACGGGTGCGTGGAGCGCTGCTCGTGTCCCCGACCGACCCGGAGCAGCCCGACATGCCTCAGCTGGCCCCGGCGGTGTGCGCGCTGGCTCCAGTGCCCCTGCGCCCGCTGCCCTTTCCGGCGCTGGTGGTTGCCAGCGAGAATGATCCCTACGCCCGCTACGAACGGGCCGAGACTTTCGCCGCTGCCTGGGAAGCCGAACTCGTCTCGGCCGGCGAGGTCGGGCACATCAATATTGCCAGCGGACACGGCGACTGGCCCGACGGTGAGGTGCTGCTGGGTGAGGCCCTGCACGCCTGGACCCCCCCGGACATCGTGCGCTTCTAGCACGACCTACAGGAAGGGCCACCCACGTCCAATCGGGTGGCCCAAACTGAATGGGGAAGAGGGGAGCTTTAGTTGGCGCTGACGGCGCTGCCGTTATCGGCGGCGGACGCCGCGCCGGCGTACTTGTCGAGCAGGGTTTCAAAGGCACGCTTGGGCTGTGCGCCCACCACGCCCTCTACCGGCTGGCCGTCCTTGAACAGGATCAGCGTGGGAATGCTCATCACGCGGTACTGGCCCTGCGTCACGGGGTTCTCGTCTACGTTGACCTTGCCGATCTTGACGCGGCCCTCGTACTGTCCGGCGAGTTCCTCGATCACGGGCGCAATGATGCGGCAGGGTCCGCACCACGGAGCCCAGAAGTCCACCAGCGTCAGGCCGGTGCTGATCTCGTCGTTAAAGTTGGTGTCGGTCAGTTCCAGAGGCTTCATGTCCAGAACTATACGCCTCGTCCCGCCGGGGGTAGATATGCCGCGCATGGGCAGGGGCTAACGCGTCATTCATTCGTGGTGGCCTGCGTTTCAATCGTGTGGCCGCAGTGTGGGAGTAGGGTGGGGGCATGGGTCTAGGCGGCGCAGATCAGCGGTTTTCAGAGGAATTTGAGGAGGGGGTGCGCCGGTTTGGCGCCGGACAGTGGTGGGAAGCCCACGAGGCCTGGGAGGACCCGTGGAGGACGGCGCACGGGCAGGAGCGTGACTTTCTTCAGGCCCTGATCCTGCTCGCGGCGGCGCTGCACAAACGCTGGCACCACGGCAGCCTGACGCACCGCAACTTCTACAAGGCCGAGGTGTATCTGGACCGCCTGCCCGCCGAGTACGCGGGGGTAGACCTCGCCCGGCTGCGGGCCGAGGTGTGGAGTGCGCTGCACGATGCGGCGCAGCGTCCCCAGGTGCGGCCCGCCTCCCCCCCCGCGTAGGGCTGCCCTGCCGGGCCACCGGTCCGCTATGCTGCCGGGGACATTCTGGCCGGCCGCACGGCCCCGGAAGACAATCACCGAACGGGAGACTGATTTCAGATGGAACGCATTGCACTTTTTATTGACGGGGCCAACGTGTACGCGGCGGCCAAGCGGCTGGGCTGGAACTTCGACCACCGCAAGATCCTGGACCACTTTGCTGCGGGCGGCACGCTGTACAACGCCTTTTATTACACCGCCGTGCCCACCCCGACCGACGACAAGCAGCGCCGCTTTACCGACGCCCTGACCTACATGGGCTACACCGTGCGCACCCGCCCGCTGCGCGAAGTCACCGATGAACACGGGGAGGCTTCCCGGCGTGCCAGTCTGGACATTGAGCTGGTCACCGACCTGCTGACCACCGCCGACCGTTACGACACGGCCGTGCTGCTCACCGGAGACGGTGACTTCGAGCGTCCGGTGGAGGTGCTGCGGGCACGCGGCAAGCGGGTGGTGGTCGCGAGCATCGCCGAGATGACGAGCTATGAGCTGCGCAATGCCGCCGACGCGTACGTGGACTTTAAGGACATCCGCGAACACGTGGAACGCCCCGGTTACCGGCTGCCCAGCGAGCAGCGCACCGCCGAGGGACGCGGCGCAGAAACGCGGCCTTTCTATGTCACGGCCGCGCTGGGCGAGGGCCATGACCGCTGAAGCGCCGGCGGGGCTGCCGATCGCGCTGGACGCGGTGGGCGGGGACCACGGCGCACCGCCGAACGTCGAGGGCGCGGTGCTGGCGGCCCGGGCCGGGGTGAGCGTGCTGCTCGTGGGCGAGCGGGTGGCGCTGCACGCCGAGCTGGGCAGGTATCCGGGCAGCTCGGCGTTGCCGCTGGAGGTCGTGGACGCCCCGGACGTCATTGGCATGGACGAACATGCCAGCGACGTGCGTGGCCGGACCGAGGCGAGCATCAACGTATGTACCCGGCTGGTCAAGGAGGGCCGCGCCGCCGCCGCCGTCAGCATGGGCCACAGCGGAGCGACCATGGCCTCGGCGCTGCTCACACTGGGACGCATCAAGGGTGTGGAACGTCCGGCCATCCTGACCCACCTGCCCGCCCGCGGCGGCATGACCACCCTGCTGGACGTGGGGGCCAATGCCGATGTCAAGGCCAGTTACCTCGCGCAGTGGGCGCGGCTGGCGACGGTGTACCTCAAGGTGCTGGAGGGCCGTGAGGAACCCACCGTGGGCCTGTTGTCCATCGGTGAAGAGGACCACAAGGGCAGCGCCCTGGTGCTTGAGGCCCACGCCCTGTTGCGTGGCCTGCACGGACACGGCATCAACTTTCATGGCAACGTGGAGGGCCGGGATATTTTTCTGGGCACCACCGACATCGTCGTGACCGACGGATTTACCGGCAACGTGGTGCTGAAGCTGGCGGAGGGCGAGGCCAAGGTGCTGTTCGGGTGGGTGCGCGACGCCCTGAAGAGTTCCCTGAAGTCCAAAATGGGCGGCCTGCTCGTGCGCGGCGCGCTGCGCGGCCTGGCCGAGCGCATGGACCCCAGCACCTACGGAGCGAGCATTCTGGTCGGGGTGCGCGGTCTGGCCTTCATCGGCCACGGCAGCGCCGACGCCCAGGCGGTCAAGAATGCCCTGCTGCGGGCCGACCGGGCCTACCAGGGCCGGCTGGTGCCCCGGCTGGAGGCGGCCTTCGGCGACTGAGCGGGCCTACCCGACTCCGCACCCCGGCGTTTTTCCTGCAGCGCTCACCTGCTTATGAGAGATTGGGCGCCATGTTGCACGCTTTGCAAGTTCAATTGATCAAACCTGAGGTGTGGGTGGGGCTGGCCCTGTCCCTTCTGATCGCCTACGCGCTGTACCGGGCCGGAGGAGCGCTGCTGCGTTTGCTGCACGGCACACTGGGCAACCGCTTCTTCGTGGCCCTGAAGGTGGTGTGGCTGCTGGTCATCGTGGTGGGGTGGCTGGCGGTCGCCACGCGCGTCGTGTACCTGCCCGACGTACCGGTGCTGTTTTCGCTGGGCCAGGATGTCGTGACCGGCTTCCGGAACACCGCCGGACAGTCCGTCGTCATCATCGCGCTCGCGCTGATCGCGTGGAATCTGGTCGGTACCTTCAGCAACCGCATCGTGACCAACGGCGAGGAATTCAGCCGCCGCAGCGTGCGGGTACAGACCCTCAAGGGCGTGCTGGAAAGCACCCTCAAGGTCATCATCATCATCATCAGCTTGATCGCAGGACTGCAGGCGCTGGGGTTGAACGCTACGAGCCTGCTCGCCGGGGTCTCGGTGCTGGGTCTGGCGGTGGGGTTTGGTGCCCAGAGCCTGATCAAGGACGTGTTCACCGGATTTTTCATCCTGCTGGAGGACCAGTACGGGGTGGGGGACGTGATCACGGTCAACAGCGGCACCCTCAGCGGCGGCGTGGAGCGCGTCAACCTGCGCGTGACCGCCCTGCGCGCCCTAGACGGCACCGTCCACATCATTCCCAACGGACAGATCAACACCGTCAGCGTGAGCAGCAAGGACTGGAGCCGGGTGGTCGCCACCGTGGACGTGACCTACAACGCGAACATCAACGACGCGCTGCGCGTGCTTAAAGAGGTCAGCGAGGAGCTGTACGCCGACGGCGAGTGGCGGCGCTACTTTCTGGAGGAACCCGAGATTCAGGGGGTCACGCAACTCGCCCCGGACGGCGTGACCCTGCGGGCGCTGTTCAAGGTGTTGCCCAAGAGCCAGTACGCCGTGGGCCGGGAATTCAACCGCCGCATCAAGATCGCCATGGATCAGGCCGGCATCGAGATTCCCTTCCCTCAGCGCAGCCTGAATTTTGGCGGCTCACCCATCGAGATCCGTCTGACCCGGGAGCCTTCGGAACGTGCCTCTCTGAATCAGGACCGCACCAGTGCTCCCGTCCGGCCCAGCGAGACCCGCGATCCCGACGATGAGGACCGGGGGTAAGCGCTCCTCACGTCAGACCGGGCAGGGGCACCTTGCCCAGACTGACCGCGGGAACCTCCTCCAGCTGACCGCCGGCGAGCAGGGTGGAGAATTCCTCGCCTGAGAGCGTCTCGCGGCGCAGCAGCACCCGGACAATCTCGTGCACCCCATTGAGATGCTCGCGGATCAGGCTCAACACCCGCCCGTAGGCGGCGTCGATCAGGGCGAGCACCTCCTCGTCCACTTCCTGGGCCGTCGCCTCGCTCATGGGCTGCATCTGCGGTCCGCCGCCCAGATAACTGCCCTGATCGCTGGCCAGCGCGACCTTTCCGATGCGGTCGCTCATGCCCCACTCGGTGACCATGCGCCGGGCGATGTTCGTCGCCTGCTGAAAGTCGTTCTGCGCGCCGGTGGTGATCTCGCCGTAGACCACTTCCTCGGCGGCGCGGCCGGCCAGGGCCACGGCAATCATGTCCTCCAGCGCGGGGCGGGTGACGTGCAGGCGGTCGTCGGCGTCGGGCATCATGAAGCCGGCGGCCCGGCCACGCGGCACGACGGTCAACTTTGCTACCCGGTTGGCGTGGGGGAGCAGCTGGGCGGCGAGGGCGTGACCGACCTCGTGGTAGGCCGTGACCTTGCGGTCGGCTTCGCGCACCACCA